>JAEOSI010000254.1 GCA_016840425.1 Candidatus Wukongarchaeum yapensis | reverse complement strand
AAAAGGTTCTTTTTAGTACGATTATTGGAAAATCAAAATTTACTTGAACACGAAACCTTTACAGATCTTCTATGGGCAGTTTTTCACCTGACCGAAGAATTAGATGCTAGAAAACAGTTTAAAGATTTACCAGATACCGACGTTAACCATCTCAAAGTTGATATCGAAAGAGTTTACACCCAACTAGTTGACCAATGGGTAGAATACATGGAACATTTAAAGAACAATTATCCTTACTTATTTTCTCTTGCTATGAGGACTAATCCTTTCGATGAGACAGCAACACCAATAGTTCATTAAACTACCATCAAAAAAAAACAAGAAAAAGAAAGAAGAAAGTTAGTTTAGCTGTTTTTTACTCTTCTTCTTTTTCGCTGCTACTGCTACTTCTTGTTTCAGTTTTTATTTCTTTGAACATTTCTCCAATGGCTCCTAGGGAGCCTAGAACTTTTGTTGCTTCTAGGGGTAAAAATACTTTGTTTGATTTTCCGTCTGCAATTTTTGCCAGTGCTTCAAGATACTTTATCGCTAACAAATCGTTCGTAGGATTTCCCTCGTGAATGGCTTGAAAAACATCTTTGATAGCTTTAGCTTCGCCTTCTGCTAATAGAATTTGTTGTTCTCTACTAGCTTCTGCAATTCTTCGGATTGATTCGCTTTCGCCCTCAGCTTTCAAAATTTTTGACTGTTTTTCTCCTTCTGCTTTCAATATTGCTGACCTTTTAAATCCCTCAGCTTCAAGAATAACAGCTCTTCTCTCTCTTTCTGATTTCATCTGTTTATGCATCGCATCAACAACATCATTGGGAGGATCTATTCTCTGTATCTCCACCCTAGTAACCCTTACACCCCATTTATCAGTAGCATCGTCTAACGTTTTCCTTAATTCAGCATTTATCCTTTCTCTGGAAGTCAAACTTTCATCTAACTCCATTTCACCGATAATGTTTCGTAAATTGGTCTGAGCCAGCTTCGTTACCGCGTAGGAAAAGTTTGCTATATTATACAATATGCTTTTAGGATCTGTGATCTCATAATAAATCACTGCATCAACAGTCACAACTACATTATCTTTTGTAATAACCCCCTGAGGCGGAACATCTGCAACTTGCTCTCTTAAATCTACTTTACGTAGCTTTTCGAAAAGAGGGATTATAAACTGTAAACCCGGTCCAATTATCCTACTAAAATTCCCGAGTCTTTCAACAACTCCTCTCTCATTAGGCTTGATTATTTTAATCCCTAACAGGCCATAAAAGAAAATAACTAAACCAACAAAACCAATAATTATTAAAGACTCTTCAACCATTTTTTCTCAACTCCATTTTCACTTATAATTCCTAGAATTTTTGCTTCGAACAACTAACCTATGGGCTTCAATTTTTTGTTAAGGCTCTCCACTTTTCCCATTCTACTTACTCTGTCATATGCTTCCAACGTCCAGGAATTTTTGCTTTCACAACCAACTTAGTGCCTTCAATTCTAATTACCTTAATTTTTTCCCCTTGCGGTATCACACTTCCATCTTCTGTTATAGCTCTCCACTCTTCCGAAGCTACCCTTACTAGTCCTTTATTATCAGCTGGAACAATATCGTCCATAACAACACCTGTTTTACCAATTAATCTATCCACATTCATTTTCGCTTCAGGCCCAGGTTTTGAAATCGCTAAAGCGAATTTCCTTGAAAGAAGCACGCCTACCGATGAAACTATGATAAAAGTAGCCCACTGCACAGCTATTCCAAACCCTGCAAAAGCCACTACTGCAGCCGCAATGGCTCCTAATCCAAACCAAAACAGGAAAAATCCCACCGTAAACATTTCACCTATAAGAAGCAAAATACCCAATGCCAGCCAGGCAATCCACATAACGTCCGACATTAAAAAAACCCCGTAATTCTTATAATCACTATCCTTATTACATCCTAACCCGTTATTTTTAATCTTATTTCATGGAGAGCTTCTTCTTCTGTGAAATCTCTTTGCTAAAATTTTTTCTGTTTTCAAATCGGCTTTTAAGCCGTATTCTCAGCGCATTACTTGTAAATTTCTTTGAAGCCCTCATATAAGGTTTTATAGTAAATAATAATGGATATTCGCCTAAATAAATGTAACTATATAAAAATATCATCATGTACGCTATCCATTCATTAAGCGAGTATTATCTATAAATTTAACAAGAGAGTAAAATACAAAGAGGATAAGAGAAATGAAGGAAGATACGCAATTTATGCATAAACCGATAAAATTCAAGGCGATCTGACTTTATAACCACAGTATGGACAATAAACTGCAAATTCTGGAACAGAAGCACCACAATAAGGGCAGAACGAAATGCTTTCTTCGCCTATTTCTAATGGTTCTGCAGGAACTTTTTCCATTATTTCATCGTATTTTTTGGGTTTAGGTGGTCTGTATTCCTCTAGTTTTTCCGCTTCACTGCCTAGGACGACTTCGCCGCTTTTCGGGTCAAAAGCAGCTTTTAAATTTCCACTTACCCTTGAATCAATGATGACCCTTTTAACGTCTCTCTCACTCATTTCCAGCTCTTTAGCCAAATCCTGTACAGTAGCCCTCTTATAAGTTTTAATAGCGCTCAAAACCACTTTTCTAGCCT
>JAEOSI010000253.1 GCA_016840425.1 Candidatus Wukongarchaeum yapensis | reverse complement strand
GTCTAAAACCAATTATTATGAAGAAAGAAGTTTAATAATAATTGCCTAAGAGATAGAAAAACAAGCATAAGAAGAGATTTTTAAATTAAGCTTTTGAAGTGGAGTCTGTATTTTTTGGGCGGTATTGTAGTACGTCTTTTACTTTGTGTATTTCGAGGAGGTTTGTTTTTCCTGGTATTCCGAGGAGAGATCCTGCGACTATGACCACGGTGTCTTCTTCCTCTATTAGGGCTTCTTCTTTTGCGCGTGAGACAGCTTCGTAGATTAGGGCGTCTGTGTTTTGAGCAAGTTGCATGGTTAGGGGGGTGACGGCCCAAAGGACGGCAAGTTGGCGCATTACACGTTCTTCTGGTGTTACAGCGATTATTGGGGCTGGTGGTCTATATTTTGAGATCATTCTTGCTGAGTAGCCGTCTTGTGTTGCTACGATTACTGCTGCTGCGTCGGTTCTTTTTACTACGAAGTGAACTGCGTGTCCTAATATTTCTGGTATTGTTGGGGATTCAGTGTCGTATTCTGAAAGGTCTCTTTGAGCGATTAGGCATTCTGCGTAGTTTGAGATTTCGTCCATCATTTTTACTGCTTCTAAGGGGTATTTGCCCGTGGCGGTTTCTCCTGAAAGCATCACGGCGTCTGTGCCGTCGAGGATGGCGTTGGCTACGTCGCTTGCTTCTGCGCGGGTGGGCCTTGGATTGTAGGTCATTGATTCAAGCATTTGTGTGGCGGTTATTACCGGCTTTCCATAGATGTTGCATTTTTTTATGATGGATTTTTGGACGATCGGAACTTGCCAAGGTGGTAGTTGTATACCCATGTCTCCCCGGGCTACCATGATGCCTTCTGATGCTTTTAGAATTTCGTCGAAGTTTTCGACCGCTTCTTTTAGCTCTATTTTTGAGATTAGGGGGATGGAGACGCTTTTGTCTGCCAAGAAGTTTCTAATTTTTTCCACATCTTTTGACTCTTTTACAAAGGAAAGTGAAACGAAGTCGCTTTGAAGTTTTGCCACAAGTTTCAGGTCTTCTAAATCTTTCTCTGTGGGTAGTGAGAGCATTTGAAAAGAAGCTCCTGGTATATTAACGCCTTTTCTATTTCCAACCGCTCCCCCGGTTATGACTTTGCAAGCGATCTCTTTTTCTGTTTTTGAAAGGACTTTAAGCTCGATCAAGCCATCATTTATAAATACGCTTTCCCCGATTTCGACCTCTTTTGGGAGATTGTTGTAGGATACAGATATTTTGGATTCGTCCCCGATTATTGGTTCTTTGGTTAGAACGACTTCGGAATTGTTTTCTAAAAACACTTTTCCCCCTTTCATTTCCCCTGTTCTTACTTTCGGCCCGGTGATATCAAACATTATGCCTACTTTATCAGAAAGGCTTCTTATTCTGTCAAAAATCTTAGTGTGTTCTTCATGGGTCCCATGGCTAAAATTGAGCCTAGCAACATCCATACCTGACTCAATAAGCTTTGATAAAACCTCTTCACTAGAACTTGCAGGGCCAATAGTGCACACAATTTTAGTGCGAGTTTCTGTTATTTTCAAGTTCATAATCCTCCATAAAAAACGAAATAGGAACAAAAAAACACTTTTACTTTTAATTTATTTAGATTTAGAACTTATTGTTATGTTTTTTGCCATCCATTTTTCAAATTTTTAAAAGAGACGTAGAATGGTGTGTGTAGGCACTTTTTGAATAAGTATTCTCTATGCATTCTTGGTTTTCTTCGATAAATACTCTAACTGTTCCTCGAACTTTTTTGCTCTTGCTTCTTCTAATTCCTTTAAAATGGACAAAACATCCTCCGGGTTTATAACGGATATGAAGCATTTGTCTCCTAGTAGTTGTATGTAAACGATCTTGTCAGGATCTTTTAGGTCAACTTCTCGGTCTATATCCGTCGCTGCAGCCTTTATCACATCGTCTCTTGGTAGTTCAGCGAACCTGCGTTCAAGCGTTATGCGGAACTTTTCCTCTGCTTTAATTTTTTTATCGACTAGTTGTTTACAGGTTTTTTGAATCTCTTGCAGGCTTGTGGGGACCACTCTTTCTATTGGAACGATTTTCAATAAAAATTGGTACTTAAAGTCGTCTTTTGATATCATTTTTTTAATCTCTTTAAGGCATTTTAGTGGGTTTAAATGTGTTTTTGCCGTAAGGATTCCCCTAGCAATCGTCCTGTTTATGGAAGGTTTCTCGTCGCCAAGCTCCTGTAAAAGGGATTTAAGTTCTTTTATTGCAGATTTCTCCGCCTCCCTAGAAACCGACACGAAAAGGTTGAAATCATCAACTTTTTCCGCCATGTATCCTCGCCTAAATTTCTGAGAATTTACTCGTTACTTACGAGTGTTAAGACTATTGTAAAAACCTGTTTAGTTCTAACGTTTCTCATAGTTTGTCGCCGTCTAAAACAACAAACCAAAGGGGAGCAATATGCGGTTTTCCATCAGGGCTTACCGATAATACTCTTACCATGTAGGTTTCATCAAGGCGTTTCGCCACTTCTTCCTCACTCATGCTAACATCTGACATTCATCATTTATTCCCAATTTATCCGTTTGATGCCCAATAAGTTAACTAAATCTTATTAAAGTTATATTAAATTTATCAAATTATACTAAAACTTTTTAGTTACCTTTAC
>JAEOSI010000252.1 GCA_016840425.1 Candidatus Wukongarchaeum yapensis | reverse complement strand
AAGCAACAACCAACAGTATATGCCAAATTTCTCTTTACAATCTGAATATCAAGCTTTGTAAGAGCATTATTTTTCACAATTTCTGAGTCTATTTCCAGAAGCTCATCCCAATAGTTTGCCGTCTCTTCCAATATTCTTTCTGTGGTAATCTTAGAAATTTTTTGTAAAACTTCTTCCTCAGGTGAATAAATTATGCGTATCTCTTCCGTCCTTTTGGGAGGAAGTTTTAACAAAAACTTTGCAAAAAAATTCACTAAATTAGTGGCCGTTATCGGCTTATCAACTTCTACCAAAGGAAAGAGAAGTTGGGGCTTTATAAACATCTTTGCTCTGATTTCTGGGTTCTCGCAAATAATAATATCATCCTCGTTTAAGTAAATCTTGTTTTTATGAGAAGTATAGGCTATAACCCCTGCTTCGGTTATCTCAGATATTGCTGGCTTATTAAAGTAAAATCTCCCTCCGATACTTATGGGCATAGCTAAGGGGTTTTTATCAGTTGAAGTTATTGAATAACTCTGAACAATCGCTTTTATTGATCTTCCTCCAACGACAGGCGCAATCGTCAAAGATTCTATCTTGAGCCTCGGGATTTTTAATATAACTCTTGGAATCATATGGTTTATCATGGAAACCCTACTACTACTAATGGGCGAGGGAAAATGCAGCCCATAGCCTATTAAACTAAATTTATCTTGCAAAAACGTCTCTCTGTATCGTAAGACATCTTCTTTGCTATATTGGTTTCCCACAAAAGGTCCTACTGGCGTTAACTGCATAAACCCTGTAGGTGCTTTCGGAAAAGGATACCCTATACCGATGATATGCCCATAAACCCCTATAGATGCTGTTATTTCGCTGTTACCTGTATCTCGAGGCTTTGTCTTAGCAAACTTAACTTTGTAAATAAAACTCTCACTTTTACCTGCCTTACATACCTCTTCTTCCAACAAGGTTTTTCATCCCTTTGATATGCTTAATAACCACTATATAAAATCCCCTAATTCTGTACAAAGATAGTTTTTCACCACTTCTAACATTAAAGAAGTAGCAATAATAAACGTGCTGAAAAACCTCTAACAGTCTATTCAATAAAATATAAGGAAATTATTGTTTCTAAAGATTTCGCACTAACTCTTCAATATTTTACAAAAATTTTCTCTAAAAAAACCAGTAATCCTATTAAATATGCCGATCTTTCCTTCAAACAAGGAAAAGCTCACACTAGCTCATACTAGACCCTCAAGCTCCAGTATTTTAAAAGTTGCTCTTAATGAAGCTGTTTCTAATTGTTTCTTTAAGGATTCATAAGCCATATTTCCGGTAACACTGTTCCAAGAGGGAAGCACTTTTGTCCTCTTATTTTCGTTTTTAACCTCGTTAAAAACTCTTTCAATGATTTCTACATATCTTTTTATCCTGTTTTCTTCTTTTTCTGCCGGTATTTTCGAATAGGTCATTCCTAACTCTTCACTAATTTCTTCGATAAAAGGCACGATAGTTTCCCTCCACCTTTTTAACACTTCTCCTGCTTCTTCAACGTATGCTTTAATCAGAGTTTTAAGATCTATCGCGCTTAATTCTTCAGATGTAAGGCTTGAAAATATGCCTCGAGCAACCTGATCCACCATCCCTTCAGTCTTTTCTTCTGGTTGACTCCAATGTTGAAAGATCTCGATATCTGTTTCCCCTATCCTTTCTGGTTCTACTTTGCGAACTATTTGAGCAAGTGTCATTACCTCTACACCATAATCTACCGGATATTCAAGGTCTTCATGAACCATCCTTGTAGCGGCCACTTCCCCGCTTAAAGGGTATTTAAACTTTTCAAAACCCTTCAAAATGCTGAATTTTTCAGCCAATACCCTAGCTAAAGGCAACGCTACTAAGCGAGTAACTCTTCCTCCAATTGAAAAAGTTCCTTTTCCCCCCTCACCAATACTAATTTTTAATCGTTTATAAAATGCCTTTATGAACTCTACTGAGGCTTCTTTACCTGGTTCTGTCCATCCAGCAACTATAGGATGAAACATCCTTATAACTGAATTGCTCCTAAAATTACGATTATCGCTATCAAAAAACCCTATAATATCCCCACTACAAATAGGGATTGTGAGCCATAAAGCCGCCCCTTTCCCCGGAGGTATCTCCTCAATACCCACCCTCTCAACGATTCCATGATAGTTTAAAATTAGGTTAATATTCTTATCAAACTGGGAAAAAATCTTAACAATCGTATTGAACAACCCTCTCTCAGCCTGATTTCTAACACTCCTATAGCGCCTTATCATGTTAACTTCATCGCGAAAAAGTGTAATCTCTATATTGGCTAAGTGCAATATGTCGCGCATATACATATGATTTATTGTACCATCAGGATTCCTTGTACCGTCCACAATAACTATTTCATCTATATACCCCGCATTTACAAGCCTATTCAACTCTTTTAGTATCCTTCTAACTGTTTCCAACCGTTTATTATAAAGATCTGGAATGTTAATGTCCCTTGCAATAGTGGGAATTACTACACTCACACTCAAAGGATTTATGAAGGCGTTCATAGCAAGTACTTCTCTTCGTTCTTTAGTTTTTACAAGCTGTGAAAATTGCTCCGCAATAGAATGGATCGAATAGTCCCTATATCCCTCT
>JAEOSI010000062.1 GCA_016840425.1 Candidatus Wukongarchaeum yapensis | reverse complement strand
GGAAGATGGAAACATGTTTCCTGCGGGGGTCGTTAACGGGGCGGTGGCACGCCCCTCGCTAGCTACTCTGCACAGTGTAGCGTAGCATAGAACCCCACCGACTTTAGTCGTGGGAGTATGTCAGATTGTTCCTGAAGAAAAAAATGGTGGCTGAAATATCCCGGGCAGAATCCTGAAGTGATAGGTGCAGAAATAGTTTGGGTTCACATAGTTGAAAACTTATTATATCCTGAACAATTCAATTTGAGGTTGCCAAAAAAGAAAACAAGCATAGCCCCGTGCGGAGCAAATTGCCAAGAATACCCCTTACGCGAAGAATATGATTGTAATGGTTGCCCCGCTACAGTTCACTATAGAGAAAGCAAAAAGATTTAGGGTAACAAGATGAAAAAGCAAAAAATTCTGAAATTGTCTCAACCTCGTTTTAGAGGTAACATGTCGATTGAAGAAGGTTTTAAGTTTAGAAGAACTTTAAACTTATACAGGGACCTAGTAACAGTTTTCTGGAGCTAAGTGTTGAGGATAGTAACGCCTCGCGAATTTCCTTACTTCATAACAGAGGTGGCATTCATCAATAAACTTCGCATTTTGATTAAAACCTTTCTCTATTGCTACTTTAAAAAGCCCTATAGGCCCTTCTTCTGAGAGGATTGAAAGAATAGGATGTTCAAGACAATCATAGCCTTCAAGTATTTGTGTTAAAGACTGGGTTTTAGTGTTACCAATACAAATTCCTGGACAAAGCGTTACATTTCCTTCAAAGTCAATCTCTATCCCTTCTGGATTTTTTAGATCTCCGCCTATCCAAAAAGGTAATTGGCATCTTCCCCTTGGTATCTCCGCTTTTGATTCTACATAGCTGGCTAGAAACTCTGCAGCTCTCCCTTCAAAATCGACTTGTCCCCTATTGATTTCAACTTCGCCTAATTCTCCAAGATTTTCTAACACCCTTCGAGTCAAATTATTATAAAAGTTGTCCGAGTTTAGACTTCCTAAGAACAAACTATCTACAACCACCCTTTCAAAACCAACGGTTGTTGCAACTTCTATACCGTTTTTCACATTTTCCAAAGGGATATATTCTTGATGAAAACTATCAACACTAAACGTTATGCACATTAATCCCGCTTCTTTTAACTCAATAAGTTTCTCTTTTGCCACTTCTTTGGTTTTTGCCCAATAACCATTTGTAATAACCCATCTTCGAGGCACTTCCAACTCCTTTGCTCTTTTCATAATTTGCTTCAAATTTTCAAAGTAAACAAAAGGCTCGCCTCCATGTACAGTAATAGATTGAAGTGGATGAGCATCCGTCAACACTTGTAAGTACCTTTCAGCGTCTACTAATTTCATATACCCACTTCTTTCAGGCCCTCCTTTATAGCTACAATGTTTACATTTTGATGGACATTTGAATGTTAGAAGAAAATCAACACGTTTAACCTGCATTAAACACTAACCCCCTAGGAAACCATACAAAACTCCGAAGAACTTAAACTATTTTCTTATTTTCTAGGAGAAACATAAATATCCCTTTTTACTTATTATATTATTAAGAAACTTCGTAGCATGTTAAGAACCATCTAGCAATGATGGTTGTTTTTAGCGTGTTCTTTCTAAGGAGTGGGTTTTTATGAAACTATACCATGTTGTTAAAGACGACTTAGAAGAAGTTAGTGAAGCAGAATTTTACGAAGGCGATGTATATGTCGTAGACGATGGAATGCGAATTTTCATATGGCGAGGCAAAGATTGCACTGTTGATGAAAAATTCGTAGGTGCTTGGCTCAGTAACAAGCTAGATATGGACAGACGTGGGTACCCCAAGGTTGTTGCGTGTACTCAAGGTGACGAACCGCAAGAGTTGTTAGATTTGCTTGGTGGTGCTCCAAAAGTGAAGCCTGGAGGGACCCCCGGGCTCTTAGTACATGTAGAAGTGGAGAAAGAAGTGTTTAAGCCAAAGCTTTACAAGGCGATAGGTCCTGAAAACTATGAGGAAGTGCCCCTTGCAAGGTCAAGTTTAGTCAGTGATGATGCTTTTGTTTTAGACGATGGTTTAAACATCTATGTTTGGATCGGTTCTGGTGCTAGTGCTATGGAAAAGTTTGAGGCAGGTCGTATCGGGCGGAAGCTTGATTCTGAGAGAAAATTTACACCTCAAGTAATCGTTATACACGAGGGCGAAGATGAGTCGCCGAAATTTAAAGAGCTCTTAGGTTAAGGAAAGCTGTCTGTATATAGCGATTTTTTGGAAGTTTCTTTTTAAGAGGCGGTTTTTTGTGAAGATATTCCATGTAAAAGGCGGTGAATTGGAAGAAATCAGTGAAGCAGAATTTTATGAAGGCGACGTATATGTGGTTGATGCAGGAATAACGATTTTCATATGGCGAGGCAAAGAGTCTACAATAGATGAAAAGTTTACGGCTGCTTGGTTGTCTAATAAGATGGATATGGAGCGAAAGGATTACCCCCACGTTATTACTTGTGAACAAAACGAAGAGCCTGAAGAGTTGATAGAGTTGCTTGGCGGTGCCCCAAAAGTGAAGTCTGGAGGAACGCCAGGATTTTTAAAAACCGTAGAAGGAGGGATAGAAGAGTTTAAGCCAAAGCTTTATCGGGCGATAGGTCATGAAGAATTCGAAGAGGTTGAGCTTTCGAGAGAATCTCTAAACAGTGATTCCGCGCTAGTGTTAGATTCGGGTTTGAACATCTACGTATGGATCGGTCGCAACGCTAGCTCTATGGAAAAGTTTGAAGCAGGTCGTATCGGACGAAAACTTGATTCTGAGAGAAAATTCGTGCCCCAAATGATCGTCATATATGAAGGTGAAGAAGAACCGCCAAAATTTAAAGAACTTCTAAAATAGGAAAAAACAAAGAACAAAATGACTGCTTTTAGGAGGTAAAGAGGTCAATTTTTTTAGACCCTCCCTTTTTTTATTTTTTCTATAATATTTTTGTGATTATTGGTGCGAAGAGTCTAACAGTTATCGGTATTTTTGCACGAATCATTTTTTCCAGCATGCCCTGTCTTATAATTTTTAAAAATTTCTCAGCTTTTTTATCATTATGAGCGATCTTATCCCAAAGCTTTCGTATATATAAACCGTTTTTTATGGGTTTTTGCATAATGCTTTTCCAAATTTTTTCGTAGTCGGAAAGCGGTGTGTTTCCTTCTAAATATTTGGTTATCGTTTGTCCTGCTATTTCTCCCGCTATTATCGCGGGGGGCATGCCTGCCCCAACGTGCACAATGACTTGACCTGCAGCATCCCCTACAAGCAAAACATTTTTCCAAAAAGTTTTTTCTAAAGATCCTCCTACAGGGACATGGGCGGATATAACTCCTTTAACAGTAGCATCTTTTAAAAGGTTTGAAGCTTGAGGATGGTCTTTTATAAAACGCTGTAAACAACCCCTCAAAGTGTCCCCTGACCGCAAATAAGGTTTACGGATTCCCGTACCTACGTTGATCGTCCCCTCACCTTTAGGAATAATCCAAGCATAAGCACCTGGACTATAATCTTGCCCTATGTACATCCTACAAACATCCTCATCCCCCAAAAAATTCTCCATAACATATTGGCGTGTAGTAACCAAATCAAGGTCCCCGTAACTTCGAAACATGCTCCCCTGTTTCGCCACGCTGGAATCAGCTCCATCAGCTCCTACAATAACGTTACCCTTCAAAACTTTCTGATCGCCTCCTTTTCTCTTTACAACCACTCCTCTAACTCCTTCTCCTCCAATTTCAAGCTGCACACACCTCGTGTTTAGAAGAAGTTCTGCTCCCATATCTACAGCCTTCCCCACCATCCACTGAACATACCTCCTACGGTCAATAACATAAGCCCCAAAATTAACCCTCCGTTCATACCCAAAAGGAGAAACAAGAGAAATCTCCCTCGTAATATTTGTTGAAAACCTTTCACTCTCCAAAAGAAGAGAAAAGAAATCGCCCTTCTCGGGAATTATCCTAAAAATCTCTTCTAAACCTGGCATAAACTCTCCACAACGAACCCTATGCTCAGGTTCAGGCATCTGCTCAACAATCACCGTTTTCAAGCCAAGTTTCGCTGTAGTAAAAGCTACAGCAGCCCCAGCAGGCCCAGCTCCAACAATCACAACATCATAAAAAGAATCATTTCTAACCAAAAAACTTCACCATAACCATGATTTAACCCGATACACTTGTAGTTTTGTCATGGATCAATGTTTTCATTCGATGGTTAGACAGGGGCCCCTGATATAGGTAAGCCTGGGATTATACGGCCTCGTATCTTCTTCTTATACTTCAAAGACTACAATCTTAGAATTTAAAAATAGTCCAAGAAAATAAAAAGAAAAAAAGCTTAAAGAATAGAGAATTTAAAATATTGTGAAGCCGCCTTCTTCCAACAGTTTCGGTATTATACCAACAATCGGTATTAGCATCCTTAAAACCAGCATTCTTGCATCGCTCGCTGCCATGGTTCGAAATTGGTCTTCAAGATAATCTATTTTAAGGAATGCTAGGATGAGATCCATGTTACCTGCAAGCCATCTTGCATCTGTTTTCGGTATCTCCGGATCCAAAGAGCTTACTCCTTTTTTTGCAGCTTCAAGCTCCTTATAGAACTCCATAAGCTGCTCCTCTACTTCTACCTTCAAATCGCTCTTTATTATCCAAGTACTCACCAAAAAACTAGCAGTCACCAAGAAAATTAACACCATGAAAGCGAGAAAATCTGCCAACCAAAAGCCCGCGTAATAAAGATATACAACGTCTACCAAAGCAAACAAAAGTACGAGCGAGGAAGCTTCCATAGCAAAATGCGTAAACGGCCTATACCTTTTTTCCATGAGCACAATATCAGCAGGAGCTGAATAGTAATAACTCCTCAAAAGCTTCCAGATAAGAAATACCGTGCCCAACATCAGGCAGATCACATAGCCAAGAATAACCCGCTCAAGACCCCATACAAACATGATCAAAAAGTCTAAGGAGGTTAAGGCGCCAAAACCTTCCTCAAGCATCGCGCTATAATCATAGTAAATGAACCCAGCAGCCGCTAAAAACGCTCCAAAATTTGATACATGACCAAAAACCCAACGAGTATGGCGACTTATCTCCTCAGGCTTAGCTTTAAGAAGACAAATAGTGGTTTCAAAGTTCCTCGTGTACACAACTCCAAACATCCTCAAAATCACAAAATGAACCGCTAAATAAAACGGTTGATACTGCCACTCACGATCGCGCAAATAGTCACTAACAGGATCCGCGTATTCGAATTCCACACCCTCAATAACATCACTAGAAAGAGCGATAGCATAACCAATCAACCATATACCAAGACAAAACGAAACAACGAACACGATAAAAGTCCTACTATGGTCCGGCAAGATTTTCTCAATCCACCAGCTATTCTTCGCCTTTTCCAAAGACTTGTACTTCGGAAAAATTTCCATAAACACTTCTGACATTTTTTCCAAAAAACCTCAAACCCCTAAAAAATCGTGTTTGTTTTCTTATAACCTTTCAAAAAATATAAAGTTCACGCGTAAATTATCCCCTCGGTAAATTGGGATGTTTACGCGGAAAAGCCCCAATAATTCGCAGGCTTATTTCTAATTCCTTGAAAAAAGAAAGTTCTGACCTTTTTCCCTCAGCCAGCGATAAAAAGAAAAAGAAAATGATAGGTTGAAGATACTGGTAATGGGGCAAGAAAGCGATATTTTTTGATTGTTATATTTTTGCTGTCCATCCTCCATCGACTACTAATGCGTGACCCGTCACATAGTTTGAAGCTTCAGAAGCGAGATAAATCACTGTTCCAACCAAATCTTCCGGTTCCCCGTATCTCCCTAACGGTACACTCGTCTTTATCATTTGAACAAGATTTTCATCTTTGAAACTTTCTTCTGTCATTGGGGTATAAAACGCGCCTGGACAAATAGCGTTAACTTGAATGTTGTGTTTTCCCCAATCTATGGCCAAAGTTTTTGTAAGCAAAATTACTCCTGCTTTACTCGCGTTATAAGCAGCAGATTGAGGGTTACCAAATTTACCGGCAATACTTGATATATTAATTATTTTTCCCGACTTTTGCTTTATCATATTCTTACCAACTTCTTGGGCACATAGAAATTGTCCTTTTAGATTAACAGCTAAAACTTTGTCCCAATCTTCCTCCTTCATATCTTCTGTCGGCTCTATTCTAAGGATACCTGCATTATTCACCAAAATATCAACCCTGCCAAATTTTTCCAAAGTTTGCTTAACCATCGCCTCGACATCTGATTTTTTGGTTACATTAACCTTTATTCCCAACGCTTCTCTCCCTAACTTTTTTACCTCATCAACAGTTTCTTTTGTGTCTAAAATATCTGTGACAACTACATTTGCCCCTGCCCTCGCCAATCCTATCGCCATACCCCTTCCTAAACCTCTGCTTGCCCCCGTAACTATTGCCACCTTTCCTTTCAAATCAAACAGTTCACACATTTTAATCAGCCTCTCCCCATAATAACTCAAACCTTTTTAAGCCTTTTTTAGTTTTTTAGGCAGAAACCGTTGGTAATTTTAAAAAGTTCGTGAGAAATTTCTTTTCGAAATATATAAAGGAGAATAAGACCGAAAATTCAAAAATGCTACCGATTAAACTAAAGAGCAGGATAGTATTTTACTGATGGTTGACAAAAATGCAAAAGAATCTGGAAAAGTATGAAATATTAGACGAAGAAACAAAAAAGCATGGTTTAGCTTTAAGCCATTTCTAGATAACTCAAGGTTTATTAATTATCGTTCTTGTTATCCCTAAGTTTTATAGAAATTATACTTGTGTAAGTCGAATTCTTGCTTTTTGAAAGGGAGTGAATAGTATGAGTAATTTAGTAAAACTTGGGGAAAAACCTAGGATAGTTTTGGATAGTTTTTTTGAACCCATGTATGAGACTGGTCCTGATGCTTTGCCGGTTTTTAAGATGTTTCTTGGAGGTGAATGGGTTTCCTCAAATATTGGGGGAACCTTTAACGTTTACAGTCCAATAGATGGTTCTCTCATAGCTAAAGTTGCTAAAGCAACAGTTAAAGACGCTGAAAACGCTATCGATTCAGCATACGAGAATAAAAGTAAAATCAGGGCAATACCAGCGATTGATAGATTAGAGATTTTCGCAAAGGCAAGAGAACTTCTATTAAAATACGAAAATGATTTCAAAAACATCATTGTTACAGAAATGAGTAAAACATTAGAAGGCGCAGAAGGGGAAGTCAATGGAGTGGCCGAAAGATTAAGACTAACAATGGAAGAGACAAGAAAGATCTATGGCGAGTACCTACCGGGAGACTGGGTGGGTGATACTGTAGGAAAAATAGCTTTGGTTATAAGAGAACCTAAAGGAGTAATCGGTGCAATAGGTTCCTTTAATTACCCATTTTTTATACCAGCTGCAAAAATAATCCCTGCCCTCCTTGCAGGAAATGCTGTAGTGGCAAAACCTTCCAGTGATACTCCTATAACTCTTCTCATGTTTGGAAGAATATTGGAAGCTGCAGGGATCCCTAAGGGTGCGATAAACATAATACCTGGAAGCGGAAGAGAGGTCGGAGGAACCATTGTCAAAAGCGAAAAAATCAACATGATAAGTTTTACAGGAAACACAAATACAGGGAAACAGATATCGACCGTGGCTGTTCTAAAAGATCTTCATCTTGAACTTGGAGGAAAAGCTCCAGCAATTGTTCTTGATGACTCGGATTTAGATCTAGCAGCTAAAAAGTGTGTTGAAGGTAGTTTAAAACATGCTGGTCAAAGATGTGATGCAATAAGCAGGATATTGGTTCAAGAAAATATAGGTGAAACCTTCGTAAAAAAGGTGCTTGAAGAGGTTGAAAAATGGAAAATGGGCGACCCGAGAGATCCGGAAACAAAAGTTGGCCCTCTCATAAACGAACAAGCTTTAAAAAAGGTTGATGAACTGGTAAAAGACGCAATAAACAAGGGGGCAACCCTGTTAAAAGGCGGAAAATATGAAGGATTATACTACGAGCCAACAGTTTTAAACAACGTGCCTCTTGAGGCCAGAATAGCTTGGGAAGAAACCTTCGGACCTGTTATAACAATAATCCGAGTAAAAAACCTTGATGAAGCTCTAGAAATATCTAACAGGTCAGAATACGGTCTAGATGCTGCAGTCTTTACAAACTCCTTTTATAACGTATGGAAAGCGGCAAAAGCGCTCCAAGACGGAGAAATCACAATAAACGACGCTCCAGCTCACGGTGTGGGCAACTTCCCGTTCGGAGGCATAAAAGACTCAGGCCTTGGACGTGAAGGGTTAGGTTACAGCATAGACGAAGTTACATCAATAAAAACAATCATTTTCAATCTAGAACCTGCAGACTTAGGTAAAAAGAGGATACCCCACTTCTAAAAACCCTGAGAAAGAAAGAAAAGATTTATCAACTTTTATCTGTTACTTTTCTTTTGCTTCGATGTTTTTTTATCCAAATTATGTATTTGTGGAGTGTCGGTGAATAGCAGTGTATACATATCTTAAAAAGTTTCGTGAAAGTCCTGAGATGGAAGAGTATCGGAATAAACTTTTGTGGGAAAGATTGCAAGTTTTTCGGCGTGAACCTGCTATAAAGCGTGTTGAAAAGCCTTCTCATTTGGATAAGGCTAGACGCTTAGGTTATAAGGCGAAGCAAGGTTTTGTTGTTGTTAGGGTGCGAGTTCGTCGTGGCGGTGCTAGGAAGTCGAGACCAAGGGCTGGGCGTAAGAGTAAAAAGTTAACCATAAAAGGTGCTCGTGGAAAATCTCTTCAATGGATTGCAGAGGAACGTGTTGCTAGGAAGTTTCCTAACTTGGAGGTTTTAAACAGTTATCTTGTGGCTCAGGATGGAAGATATAAATGGTTCGAAGCCATAATGCTGGACCCGAATCATCCAGTGATTAAAAGTGATCCTAGTATAAATTGGATTTGTGAAAAGTCACATAAAGGACGGGTTTTTCGTGGTCTCACTAGCGCTGGGAAGAAGTCAAGAGGTTTAAAGCAGAAAGGTAAAGGCGCTGAAAAAGTACGCCCTTCTATAAGGGCTCATAAAGGGCGAGCAAAATGAAAAATATCAGCACCATAGTGTTATTTTTTTAGGGGAGGTATTTCTTCTTCTGTGGGTTTTGAGAGGTATTTTTTGGTTTTTAGGAGTTGTTCTGATGTACCGAACATGATTACACGGTCTCCTGGCTCTAAGATGTTTTCTCGGGGAGGACTTGGTATTATTTCCCCTGTTTCTTTGTATAATACCAAGCAGTGAGCCCTGCATCGTTTTGCCATCTCTCCACAGGTTTTTCCTGTAGCTTCGCTTTCTTTTTCAATATTCATTTCTGCAAGTTCTAATCCAGGTACTACTGTTAACCTGTTTAGGAAATCGAAATATTGAGGTGCTGTGGCTGCTCTTGCCATCATTCTTCCTCCTACGGCTTCTGGAGAGATTACTCTGTCGATACCAACTTTTAGGAACTGATCTAAGTATTCTAATTTGCTTGCCCTTGCTATAAGCCTTATTTCTGGATTTATTTGCTGAGCTGTTATGGCTATAAAAGCCACCGTTCCTGCATCTTCTTGCGTGATTACTAAGGCTTTAGCTTTTTCTATTTCTGCTTTTATTAATGTGCTTTCTTCCATAGCAGACCCTTTTATGGCAGCGAATTCGTCTTCTTCTGCTTCTTTTACCTTATCTTCTTCAGCATCTATGACCAAAATTGTTTCGCCCAAGGTTTTCAGTTCCTTTGCTACTACTTGCCCATAAAGCCCGTAACCGCACACTATCACATGGTTTTCGAGTTTTATCTCTTCTTCTTCCAATTTTAGTACCTCTGCTACGCGTTTTTTTACAGCTATCTGCATCAAGCTTTCTATTATTAAGAAGAAAATAGCGATGCCGAAAATTATTAAGAGTATAACTATGATTTTACCGACGGTAGATAGGGGGGTTATGTCTCCAAAGCCTACGGTTGAAATGGTTGAGACCGTGAAATATAAAGAGTCAAACCATGATCTTTCTTCGACAAAGTGAATACTTATAGTGCTAAAAGCTATAAGGATTATGAACATGGCGAAAGTTCGAAAAAATCGTGGCTTAACTTTTACTTCTAGGCCTAGAAATCGGAGGATTCTGTTCGTTATTCTTCCTAGGAAGTTCCATAAGG
>JAEOSI010000251.1 GCA_016840425.1 Candidatus Wukongarchaeum yapensis | reverse complement strand
AAACAGGGTTTGTGAATGAAAGGTTAAAAGAGTTGCTTGGGAGCTAAAACCATTCGCCACGCTTATAAAAGGGGGCTAAAAGGGTAAAATATGAGGTGTTTTTGATGGATAGAGAAGAAGCGTTAAAGATAGTGGGAGATTCCCTTCAAGACGCAAAAGAAAGTTTTACCTACAACATGCTCCATGTGTTCCATGAACGGTTCATCGAAGGTAGCGACTTCAAGACAAAGATTGGTAAGTGCATTTTTAGAATAAAAGTAGATAGGCTTGGGTACACGGTAGAACAGATATCTGGCCACAAAGTACATTGCAAGGAGTGCGAGTACTTGATCAAATGTGCAAAGGAGTTTCATTTACCTGAGTTTTCTCGCTATTTTCTTGAGAAAAACACAGGCGAAACGGTAGAAGTGTGGAAACGGCTTGTCGAGGCCCTAGACGTGCTAGGATTATAAATTACGAGGAGGTGGCATGAAAAATGAAGTGGTTTAAAGTATCAATAAAGTATGCTCAGACGATTAACATAGCAACAATTGCGGAAAATGAAGAAGAAGCAAAACTTAAGGCAATTAGAACCCTTAAAGAGACAGACGATATATATGGGGTTTCTGTTGAAATAATGAGTGAAGAAATTGGCGCTGACTGGGAAGAGATTAAGAAATTTGAAAACAACTGGGGATCAATAACCGAGAATCTTTGAAACTGCTTTCTTTGTCCTTATTCAATTTTTTTGTTTCTATGGAAATAAACCTCTATATTGGTCAATTATGTCGATAATTTGACTATTATATTGGTCAAGTTGAAAGTTCTCGACCTAGCTATGGATTAAAACCTAGTAAAAAGGGGGAAACTTTTACCTTTGTTTTTTGAAATATTTTTACGCCACTAGTAGCCTTTATTTCAAAAAATAACAAATTAGAACTCTCTATTTGGAAAAGGACGGTTAATGAAAAGGGAGACGGTTGGGGAAAAAACTGTACTTGAAAAAAAAGCGGTGAAAGGGGGAAAGGGGACGGTTGACGGTTGGGGACGGTTGTTTTACAAACTTTATAAAAAAAAGAAAAAAATTTTCACTATTTTTTGAAAACCTTTGTATACGCTTGTATACACTTGTTTATCTTTGTCTTTTAAAGACTAGTCTTAATTTTTCCTACACTTTTACTGTTGTTTCAATGGTTCTTATCTTTTTGATTTTTGCTTTGCTTATGGCTTCTTTTACAGCTTCTCTTATTATGTATCCTGCTTTATGAAGGATCGTATCCTTTAGTACTGGATCTATTTCCATACCTGCTGTACAAGGGTAAGCGTGATGGGCTTTGGATATAGCATCTTCCAAGTCTCTTCCTTCAGCATCGTGCCATCTTATCTGTTGAGCAACATACCACGTACTCCCACAAGGCGCGCTTCTTATAGTGGTCGCATTAGCTATTTTCTCCTCTCCTCCCACTGTTTCTACTTCTACTTCAAGGATGGGTCGCCCGATTTTATATCTTTTTATGAAGGCGTCTATTACGGGTTTTCCTGTTTCTTCGAGGGAGCAGAAAGGTTTAGGGAATGCGTATTCTACTCCTAATTCTTCTAGGTCGGGTTCTATTTGTTTTTGTAAGCCTAGAGGGCATGAAATTGATTTGAGGGTACTGTAACTTATTGAAGAGTTTTCTATGGGCACTATGACTCCTTTTGCTTTCGTTTTTTCAGAGATTAAAGGTAAGCTTTTGAGGATGTCTGGGTGAAGACCTATAGCTATTACTATGTCACATTCTGGCATATCTTCTGGGAGATATTTTTCAGGTTCTTCAATAAAAGAGGGTAGTCCGCCAGAAATTTCATGAAAACCCACTATATCGTCGACGAATGATCCGTAGCTTATTCGGCATTTAAGGCATCCGGGTCCGCATGCTTCGCAAAAAGTTGAGTAGTTTACAAGGTTTCCGATGATTTTTTCAGCGAAATCACGACCTTGAGCACCGTAAATGAAATATAAACGCACACCAGACCACCTTAACAGCGTTGAAAAGTAAAATCTTTTAAAATGACGTAATGGCTACTTTAATAAAGTTATTTGAATAGTTTTACAAACATCAAAAAAGGATGGGGAAATTTTTGAAAAAATAAAAATGTTAGGGAAATAATTTTTTATGTAGCAAATTATGTTGGCTTTTAACTTCTATTATATAACTTTTTTATTTTCTGAATGAAATCGATATCTCTTTCATCAAAGGTTTAAGACCTCTAAAAAGTAACATTAGGGCAAATAGTATAAATAAGGCAGCAGCTAGTCCGGAGCTGATGACCGCGGCTGATCTGAGAAGTGATTCTTGTAAATCTATGCCAGCACGTGCCAGGACAAATGAAGTGAATCCGAAAAAGCTTCCAAACATTGAAGCAACTGCCGGGACCCTGTTTGAAACTTTGAATGTTACGCCGTCAACGGTTAACTCGATCGGTTTTTCTTGGATCGTTACTTTGGTCTTCTCTTTTCCAAGAGGTTCCACTGTGCCGTCTTGTCGCACCCATTGAAACTCCACTGTTAGATCATAGGTGCCGACTTTTAATGGCATAACTTTGAATTCAGCCCTTGTCTCTTTATCAAGCTCTTTTACTTTAACTTCCCTGTATGCTGGAGATATGTTGCAGGCGCCACATACTGGAATAATTCTCACGTTCCCTTCGCGTGGGATCTTATAAACGGTTTCAAA
>JAEOSI010000061.1 GCA_016840425.1 Candidatus Wukongarchaeum yapensis | reverse complement strand
AGGACTATTTTTGCTGTTTCTTGGTTGAAAAAATTTTTTCGTTTGAATTTTATCTTTTTTATATCTGGTACGGGAAAGAAACCGCAGACCATAGCCATTAGGGGGATAGTTGATTCGTAGTAATTGCCGTATTGTCTTGGAACAAAAAGAAGTATGGAGAAAATCATAAAAAGAATTGCGATTATCAATCCTCTTCCGTATGGGTTTCGTGCTGCGAATGGAGCGCTAAATAAAAAGAAAACGAAGAAGTAGAAATTATCTCGGATCAAGTAGTTAACGGGTTTGCTCCATCGTTCCTCCCATGGAACTGAGCCTTTTTCGAAGTGCTGTTCTAATACTTGATCTGTAAATTCTTCTCCGGCTATTAAGTAAAAAAGTGAAAATACAAGTAAAATAGGAATAACGAACCCAATAAAGAGGTATAACGTGTTTTCTAGTTGTTCTTTCATTTCAGCTTTGGCAAGTTTTCCTTCAATGATTATAATGACGATAAAAGCTATGAATACTGGTGCTACTATTGTTTTTACCATTACTCCTAAGCTTGCAAAAAATCCAGCTAAAAATAAGTAGTTCCTTTTAGTAGTGTTATTGCTTGTTTCGTTCTTTTTTTCCGTAATGATTGGTGTTAGGAAGTAATATCCTATTATAACGAAAGTTATGGCTATGAAGTCGTTTACTGCCATCATACCATATAAAATAGATAAAGGAGCAATTGCATAGATTAAGCTTCCAAGTAATCCGGTTTTGATATCGATTCTTTTCCCGTTTAAATAGATCATGAAACATGTAAAAGTTGTGAAAAAAACCATGAATAACCTCGCTTGGACAACTCCTACTCCAAATAGAAAGAAAACAAAAGCGAGTAAATAGGGGGAGAGGGGAGGTTGTGCGTGATAGAAATCACGGTAAGGGATATCTCCTTCAACTATTCTCCATGCTGCCATGCCATAAGTGGGTTCACGGAAAAAACGTTGAACGTCAACAAGTACGCCATAAAGTCTTAGTGCAAAAGCTGAAATAAGTATTAGTGCAAGAATAACGTGTTCTCTTTTCATTAGCCTCGCCTGTCTAGTAGACTTTCTTTTTTCGATTTAATCTTTAAACACCGATTTAGCTTAGTAATTAGTAGAATATGAAGCTTTCAATTATTTTTTCCGATAAGATCTTTTTAAAATTAAAGTTTTCTCATGGTGATCATACTCTTTTAAATATGAGATCGCAAAAGAATTTTTGTTATATATTCGGAGCGATCTAGATGGATCATAAAACTGGAGTATCTGGTGAATCCAAGTTTTGGTCTCAATTTGAGTTTCGTATCGCTTTTTTCGCTTTATTAGTGCGCTTACCATTCATTATATATGATGGGTTATACAATAGTGATGTGCCCAGTGAATATCATTGTCCAGATTATGATTTGTGGATAGATAGGTCGGATGTAATACTTAGTGGCGGTGTTATATATCGGGATACTTCTCATCCTGTTAGAACGCCGCCCCTTGCGAGTTATATTTTGTTGCCTCCTGCGATTTTTGCAGATGGACACATTGCGGCATTTGAACTCTATTTTTCATTTTTTGATATAATAGCAGCAATTTTATTATACAGGGTCTTTCTTAGGGGTATTGGAGTTTTTAAAGGAGAACTTTTCGCAAAACGTTGCGCTATTTTCTATGCTTTTAACCCTTTTGTTATTGCAAGTTCAACTTTAAGGGGTCAAGATGAGTCTATCCTTGTTGTGTTCTTTCTTTTATTCACATATTTGATGTTACAAAAAGAGTATAAGAAAGCAGCATTAATACTTGGTTTAGGAGGGCTTATCAGGCCAACTATAGGCCTTTTATTACCACTTCTAATATTCGCAAAAGGTACAAATAAAGAAAGAGTTGGAAGGCTGGGAATAACCGCATCCGTTGTTTTAGCAGGAGTTTTACCGTTTTTTATTTTGGCGGGTTCAGATGCAACAGTAATGACTGGTAGGCTCACATCCATTGAAGGTGTTGGAATTTTATATTTGCTAGTTGCTCATGGTTATGATATACCATTAGCACCTTTCACCGCATTATTCATAATATCTTATCTTGGTATATGCTATCTTGTTATTACAAGGAAGATAGGACCGTGGTCAGCAGCGTTATTAATTATTTCGATCTTTTTATTAGCTTTCACAAAAGTTCATAGTTCTTATTATCTGTTCGCTTTAGTTTATGCGGCACCATTCGCTTTGAATGACAAGAACCTTCTAGTAGAATTATACGTAATTTTTCCTCCAGCATTAACTTTTATCGATATCGCTAAATCAAGTAGTCACAGTGGAGAAATTCTTTACTTAACGAGCGGAATAGTGGCATGGATAATAGTTACAGTAATCATTCTTCATCTAGTCATATTTACATGGAAAACTTCAACAATTAAGAAAAACATGACTTGATCGACTTGGGTGGTTATTTTTTTGAATTCACAAAAAGTAGATGTTAGTGTAATAGTCCCTTTTTTCAATGAAGCAGGCACCCTCAAATATGTTATTAAGAGGGTTGAAAAAGCTTTGCAGAAAGTTTCATCCAATTACGAGGTTATAATGGTCGATGATGGATCAAGTGACGGATCTGGAGGTATTGCTGATCAACTTGTGAAGGAAAATGATAAATTAAAAGTGAAGTACCACCCAAAAAATCTAGGAAAGTCTGCTGCTTTAAACACGGGTTTTAAAGTGGCTAAAGGAAAGTATGCGGCCTTCATCGATGCAGATATGCAGTATGAACCAATGGATATTCCAATGCTCTTAAAACCGCTAAAAGCAGGATACGTTGACGCAGTGAACGGTTGGCGAAAAAAAAGAATTGATCCGCCAACAAAAATCATACCTTCAAAAATTTTTAACTTGTTAACCAGCATGTTTTTTGGAATAAAACTTCATGACTGGAATTGCGGGCTTAAAGCGTTCAAAAAAGAGGCAATTAAAAATATCTATCTTAGCAGAAACCAGCACAGGTTCCTCATAGCATTGATCGCTCAAAAGGGTTATAAGATAGGCGAAGTGGTTATAAAACACTATGCAAGAGAACGTGGGCAATCGAAATACGGTTTTAAGCGTTTATTTCAAGGTTTTCACGATTTAATCGTTCTATGGATTCTTCTGCGTATACGGTGATAAAAAGTGTTTGGTTTAACTAGGGATGACTGGGATAATTGGCCCGTAAAAGTAACTATCGGTTTATCTCTGCTGAGAATGATTCTTGATCCTATAGCTGGTCTTTTAGGACAGAGTGGAATAAACACGAACTATTTTGGGGAGTATTATTTCGTTGAAAGATACAAAGAAGCTGATGTTAATAAGCCTGATAGTGCTTATTCATCCTTTCCAGGTTCTGATTTCTGCCTCTATTCTTTAGCGTTTTTTATCGGAGAAACTTTTTCACTTTGGTTTTTTTATATCACTATTAGACCTTTATGCACCATAGTTTTTCGCAGAATTCTATATCTTCATGACTTTCAAAATAGGGAAAACATAGCTATACTGTTCGCTATCTTTCCTCCGGCAAAACTTTATTATTTTGGAGCTCATATCAGCTTATTCTTAGCCTTATTAGTTTATTATTTCCTACGCGTAGGCGACACAAACAAGGCGGTAATTTCTGCTATAATCGGCGGATTTTTCCATCCCTATAACTGCTTCATGTTCATCTTTATACCCCTTTATCACATTATACACGAAACATTTGATTACAAAATCGCCCTAAAATCTCTTCTCACCCCTATCGGGACAATAATAAGCTTCATCTTTTTCTACTGGACTTCAGGAGATTTTCTAGCATGGTTTCATAATAATCAAGCATATTATGAGAGGGCGGGGGGCTCTTACACTTATCCTTTCCTAGGGTTCATTGAATCTCTTACGGAAGGTATCGAGTTTCAAGTAGTCGTCAATCTTTCTTTCTTATTAATTGGGTTTGCAACAGTATGGAAACTCCAGAAGTTCGATGTTTCCCTCCTCATATTTGAACTGTTTTTTCTCATATATTGGGCTCTAAGTCCAGCTTATTATGCTGTAGATGGTGGTATAAGGCGGTGGTCTATATTTCTTTTTCCGTATTTAATGCCTTTCCATAAATATTTGGATAGGGAGAAAACATTAGTATTAATGGGCTTACTCGTCCCTTACGGGATTTGGATCGTTTCTTTATTACATGGATAGCTTCTCTATGAGGCGGCGTTTATATGTCTTTTATAAATAATTTTTCATGGGTAGAACTTCGACAGAAGTTAATGGGATATAATATTAGAAGGATTCTTCTCCTTGCTTTCTTGGCTAGACTTCCTTTTATGTTTTTGGAAGGTGCTAGTTATGATTGGTGGTGGTATGCCCAAGATGCTAGCCAATTCTATAGAGGTAAAAAGCCTTACGTTGACTATGTAGTTTACGAACACAACGATATTACACCAGGATATTTGATCGTAGTCACATTTATCTACTCGATAAACAAAATCTTCGGATTATCAGTAAACTCAATTTTCTATAATTTATCGATGAAATCTTGGATGGTTTTAGGAGATATCTTATGTGTATATCTCGCTTATCAAATCTGTATGGCAATTGATTTAGGTGAAGTTAAGTCAAAGATCGTATCAATTATTCTCGCTCTTAATCCCTACATGATCTTTGAAAGCTCCTATCAGGGACATTTTGACTCCATAGTAGCCGCATCTTTACTAGCAGGATTATACTTTGCTATAAAAGGTCGACCGTATACGAGTGGATTAACACTTGGTATCGGTGCTTTAGTAAAAATGATACCTGCCATAGGCATAATCTTAATTTTTAAGTTTAAACGACTTTCAGAGAAAGCAAAGTTCCTTTTAGGATTCTTTTCACTAATAGTATTGATTTATACCGCGTTTATTGCCTATATAGGATCTACGTCTTTCATACTAGAACCGCTTAAATATCACGGTTCAAGAACTGATTATTTAAATGAAACAAATAAAACATCTACATACTTTTTCTTACTCTATATTACAAACACCTTCGATAAGTATGGTAGATATGTGGACGATATATGGCTTTTTTTCGCAATTCCTATCCTTTTATATTTCACGCTGAGATATTATAAAAAGAATGATGATAAAAAAGAAGTTTATGTAGGTTTTTTCTTTATTTTAACTGGATTAATCGCTACTATGAAATTCGTAAATCCCCAATATTTAATCTGGATTCTTCCATTTATGACTATCTATATAATCATGAAACCTGATAAAATTAGGGAGAGAGCTTATTGGGTTCTTGTTTTCTGTTTTCTTTTGTGGGCTGGAACCCTGATTAGGTGGTTGAAACCTGTAACGGGCCTAATTTTTCTCCCAGCTCTCATAGGATTCTTCTTTACTGATCTGAAAGAATTTTATTTAAAGTTAAGAGCTCATTTAATCCCTGAAAAAATAGCAGCTAAATAGAAATTCGTTTTTTGGTTTTTTTCCGATTAATTTATATTTATAAAATAGATATGTAAACTGTTCTTTTTTAAGTAATTCGTCTGTTTTTTAAGAGGTTTTAGCCTAAAGGTGAACGATGTTGTATGAGGATATGCGGTGCCTTGTTACTGGAGGCGCCGGTTTCATTGGTTCTGAACTGGTTAAACAACTTGTACAAAATCGTGCAGAAGTAACGGTTTTAGACGATTTTTCCTCGGGTCTTCGAGAAAACTTACGGGGTCTAAGGGCAATAGTTATGTATGGGGATATTCGTGATGAAGATTTCGTGCGGAAAGTTGTTCATGATCAAGAAGTGATTTTTCACCTTGCTGCTAGACCCTTCATACCGAGCTGTTATTTAAGACCAAAAGAGTTTTTTGAAATCAACGCTGTAGGGACTTTAAACTTACTTTTAGCTGCGAGGGATTATGATCCTGAAATATTTGTTAATGTATCCTCCTCTGAAGTTTACGGTACAGCTCAATATGTCCCTATGGATGAGAAACATCCAACTTTCCCCCATTCAACTTACGCTGTAAGCAAGCTCGCAGCAGACAGACTTTGTTATACAATTTTTAAGGAACAAAATTTACCCATAGTGATAGTCCGTCCCTTTAACACATACGGGCCAAAAGAAACTCATCCTTATATTGTACCCACAATCATATCCCAGTTTGCGAAGGGGAACCGCTTAAAACTTGGCAACTTGAGCACTTCAAGAGATCTTACATTTGTGTCAGATACTGTTAACGCTCTCCTTTTAGCAGGCAAAGCTAAAAACGCCATCGGGGAGACCATAAACATAGGCACAGAAAAAGACGTTTCAATCAAAGAGTTGTTAGAGTTAATCGCTAAAATAATGAACATCGAAGAATATGAAGTTGAATTAGATCCCCGCAAGCTTAGACCTCATGATGTCGAAAAATTAGTGGCAAGCAACAAAAAAGCCAAAGAAATTTTGGCATGGATGCCAAAAACATCCCTCCAAGAAGGTCTTAAAAAAACCGTTGATTGGTTCATGTCCAACAATAGGCAATGGCCTTGGGAATTAAGTTATCTATATAATGGAGATAATGAAGAATTGTGAACTTTATACATTACCAGCTTTTTCTGTTTGATAAAATTTTGTTTTGATTAGAAGTTTATATATTAGTATAAGAGGGATAATTGTTCCCGCGTATACTATTATCATTCCTAGGATTAGGAAAAGTGTATTGTCTATATATTCGTTTTTTAGGATTAGCGATAAGAATATTATAAAATTTAACAAGTAAACGATTTGCTTTGTTTCGAAGTTTATCTCGTTTCTTGAAGTAATTAAAGCCAGAAAAGGGAGGTAAAAAATGAAGTATTGCAGTAAAACTATCTTGTTTGAGAGCAGATATGTTACATAAAACACTATTATGAAGAATTCTTTCCAAGCTTCATCATCATTAAAGACGTTTCTTTTTGAGATCATGAAGATGGTTATTATTACAAGGGAAATACCTTGAATTATGAACGGTATATTGCTTGTACTTGTATCAATAATTTCTAATCGTGAGGCTAATTTCCATAAACATAGCCCTCTCGCACTCCTTTCACTAAAATAGTAAACAGTATCTTCTATAAATCGGTCTATAGATGCTATAAAATACACGGGAATAAGTATTAAAACGCATATAGAAGAAAAAATTAGAAGATATTCTATTCTTTTAAAATTTGTTTTTAGTGCAATAATTAGAGGTATTAGAAAGGCCGCTGCAAGGTATTTGTACATTGTGGCTATTCCAAGCATCAAAGCGCTTAACTTCTCTTTTTTATATCTGAAAAAGAAAAACGCTAAAAACGCAAAAGTTGCAGGTATTATATCATATCGACCGAAATACGCACTATTAGCAATTATCAGGGGATTTAAAGCTATCATAATCGAGAAAGTAAGATAGTTATACTTTTCCTTGCTTTTCCTTTTATTGAGAAGGTGTAATGCCCCGATTAAAAAAGAGATATCGGCTATAACGATCAAAATTTTAACAGAAGTAAATGACTTAAATGTTGTAATATAAAACCAAGCCACGACAGAAGCTATCCAAAGAGGGGGTTTGGTCTCAACATAATCTTTATACGGCGTAAAACCTTCTAAAACATCCCTTCCACGCCGGGAATAAATCTCAGCATCGCCCTTATAATCTGCACCATAAAACAGTAAAATTATTCTTAATAAAATCCCTAAGAAAATGATCATAATTAGTCTATAGTCTCTAAGAAAATCACCATAATTTGCCTTAAATCCCTGATTTTTAGCCGTATTACCACTCACCGTAAACAAGCGTTTTTACCTTTTTACTTCCGCATTTTTTATAGCGTATTGTTTCTCAACAGGTGTAGAGTAAATTGTTGTTAGTAAGGTTATGTTAGTAATCCATGTTATGAGTATTAGGAAAGCGAATATTTCTTCTTGTGAGATTCTTTCTGGTCTGTATAGTTTATAATGTACGAAGTAGCTTGCGTAGCCGAGAATAGCTAATAGAATAAATAAAAGTTTAACTTTTTCCTTGATTTTTTCGTTTTCTAAGAAAGCGTAGACCAAAACCAAACTAGGAACAATGTAAACAAGGTGATGAAGCTCTAGATCCCTGAACAGTAAATAGATCCAAAGTATGGCAAGAGTTACCTGCTGTTCTACCGATCTTTTTCTTGCTAGGTAAAATGTTACGATAATTAAGCCATACATTAAGGGAGAGAGAATATAGTCAAATATCTCTAAAATTCCTTCGGGAGCTCTTTCCTGACTGCTTCCAGGGCTTTTAAAAATGATTAAAGCATTTAGTAAACTGATCCTATTATAATATATGTCCCGCGTATATGAAAAAAACAGTTCATTAATCACGGTTCCAGGAGTTTGTAAAAAGTAAGGCAAAGTAGATAATACGGGTACACTTATCGTAAGTAAAAGCAGTTTTACTTTTTCTGATAAAGCGTTTTTTCTTATAAGAAATATCAAGGCAAAAAGAGCGGGAAATACCTTTAGCGCCGCCCCCACGCTTATAGCCAAAGCCGCCTTTTCCATCTGTGCTTTTTTAAAATAGTAGATAAAAGCTGCTATTGTTAGCGCTACTATTAAGTCGACTTGTAAATACCAAAAAGCAAGGAGGGTTAAAGGGTTTAGGAAATAAGCATGGGCAAGAAAGATATTTTTTTCAAATAATTGTAATAAGCGTTTAAGTGTTAAAAGGGTGAGTATATCGCTCACTAATAATATTGTGAAGAAACTAAAGATGAAAGGAAACCCTGTCCCCCTCTCAATAAGAACTAAAACTGCTGAGAATAGATAAAGAAGAGCAGGCATAAGATATTTCATGTGAGTTCTTTCTTTTTCACTAATTACATACGGGTTTTCACCGTCTAGCACTAATTCCCCTGCAATCTCCCAGTTTTTTGGATCTGTTTGGTTAAAGTCTGCAAAGGCGAAAACGTAAGGTAGAAGAAACCGTAGGATAATACCGAAAAATGTCAAATAAATAAACAGCTTCTCCCTTGGCATGTTTTTTAACATGTTTATCTTCTTGTCAAGGTAAGCTGTTAGCCCCATAAAAGTACCTTCTAGCTGTTTTGTAGTTTTATTTTGATCGCTTTTAAGTAGATTTTTAACGTTAGGCTTAAAAGAGGGGGATATTATTAAATAAAATATTTTTCTGTTACAACGTTTAACCCTCATGATTACAACTTTTGATCTTTGGAGTTGCTTTTGGTTGTTGCTTGAGTTTTCCCCTACTATTAATAATGGAGGTGATGGAGACAAAGATAGTGGTGGTGTTTTGGGTGTTTCTGTAGTTATTCCTACCTATAATGAGAGGGAGAATATGATGAAGTTGATCCCTGTTTTAGAGCGGATTTTTTTGAGGGAAGGGTATGATGGGGAGATCGTGGTAGTTGATGATAATTCTCCTGATGGTACGGCAGACCTTTTAGAAAACTTGAATGAAAAGTACGATAATATTCGCGTTATTTTGAGAGATAAGCCTTTGGGCGTGGGTAGTGCGACGGTGAGGGGTATGCGTGAAGCGAAAAAACCTATTATTGTTACCATGGACGCAGATTTTGCCCATCCTCCATCATTAATACCAAAACTTTTAGAGAATATAGATTATTATGACATTGTAGTGGCTTCACGCCACATTAAGGGAGGGGGGATGATCGCACCACCCCTCCATGCTTTTGCCAGCTATACGATAAACTTAGCGGCAAATCTCCTTTTAAGGAACAAAGTTAGAGATAACACGGGTGGTTTTAAAGCTATCAAAAAAACGGTAATAGATAAGATAGAGGTATACTCTAGGGGCGGTGAGTACGATATAGAACTGTTATACAAAGCGGAAAGAATGGGGTTCTGTATAAAAGAAGTGCCTTTTGTCTACACTTGGCGCAAACTTGGTGGCTCGAAAAATAGGCCAATCTACTACTTCACATACCTACACAAAATACTACAACTTTTGAGGAAAAAAATATGATTATAAAAAAGCCTTCAAAGCATCAAAGTGTAAGCTTACTGGTTTTAGCAGTCGTTTTAGGGGTGATAATTTATTATGTTGGGGCTACAGAGATAATGGATTCCCTCCGCTCCATCTCTCCTTGGTGGCTTTTAGCTTTCATACTTCTCCACTCCACCCTGTTTCTTTTTAGGGCTATAAGGTGGTTAGTGATCTTAAAACCTTTAAACGATGATGATTTTCCTCTAAAAACTTCCTCTCTTTTTGTCATCCTTTTAAGATCATGGCTCCTCCTTGAAGTGTTACCCGCGAGAATGGGCGATATTTACAGGATATACGAGTCAAAACGAAGGGCTAGGATAAGTTATCCCAAAGGACTGACCTCTATAATCGTGGAAAAAACTTTTGATTTACCCAC
>JAEOSI010000060.1 GCA_016840425.1 Candidatus Wukongarchaeum yapensis | reverse complement strand
CAAGTTGCACCATTGCTCCACTTGGTTGCTCGACAATTTATCCGCTCTAGATCTTTCATCATGCATTCGGTTATTAATTTGGTTGCTTGAGTGTTTACGCTAACCATTAATTTTTCACCTCGAATATTTTCAAGTTTCTTTTTTAGTTGGTTTCTTTTTTGCTTGATTGTCTCAAATATTAATTTTACGTAGATTTTATCGCTTTGAAAACCTCACGTAAAGACTTTTTTAGGTGAGATATTAGTCTTTTGTTTATGTCATATTTATAGAGAAATAGTGATGTTTTTTTCTAGTTTTTAGAATAGGTTTTTTTAATCTAAAAGTTTATCTTTAAATGATTATTTCTTTTGTAAATAGGAATGTTAGAAGGGGGAGTAGCGCAATCAAAGTTAATTTCATGATAATTTTTGTGTTAAAAGGCCAATTAGGCACCTTTTTTATCTCCCGATATATGTTACTTAGGACTTGAATGCCTATCCCTGTCTGTAGATCTATGGTTTTGTGTTCGGTTAGGTAGAGGAAGAATTCTTTTGCAAGTTTTCCGTAACTACCTTTCCAATTTAACATTTCCGCCTTTTTTTCTTTTACAATAAGATCGTGAGAGCTAAATAGGGGGGAAATGAAAAGAAAAACAGATAAAATAACACAGGCTAGGGGGAAACTCCATAAGATGAGTTTATTAGCATCGTTCCCGCTTTTATCTAAAATCCCGACGAGGCCTGCTGTTAGGAGGCTGAAAATTATGGCGATCATGGACGCAATTTTTAGGCTTAGGTTCCCTAAAGGTAGGAGACCTGCATTTTCATCTGGGTGGAAAAAGTTTACGTGGAAATTTACTCCCCCCATTGATCTTGTAAAAGACACCATTCTAAGAAGTATCCCAAGACCAATACTGAGGAACCAGAACGAAAGACCTAAAACGACGTAGTGGGTGTTTGTGGCAACTTTTGAGGAGTACCAGCTGCTACTGGATCTTACAAGCAAAACGGCGCCTAGGGCAATAAAGAGGCCTAATATGGGGATTTTCCAATCTTTTAAAAATTTTTTAACCTCTTTTAAGAAAAGCTTTTGAAAAGCTTTTTTCGGCGCGTTAACCTGGTCGTTAATCTCATAATAAAAATTCCTTGCTGTTCTTGAACCTATGATGATAAAACCCCACATAGAGGTTATGGCGGCGGATATTAAAAATGGAGTTACCCAATCCTCTAATAGTAGATCCCAGTCTTTTGAATTACCGTAAAAATTGATCGTGCTTGAAAATAAGCCGTATACTATCAAGATAAAAATTGGCAAAAAGAGGGGTAATGGCACTTTTATCGTTTCTATTACTTTTTCATAAATGCTTTTTTGGTCATTAAGTATTTCTTCAAAGATGTCTTCAGGTTTTGGTTTTACTGTTTCCATGACATCTTTTTCATAAGATATGCCAATTTTTGAAAGTTTGTCCTCTATCTCCCGCTCTTCTAGTAACTCCTCTTCCTCTACTTCTTCACCAATCTCCTCTTCCTCCTCTTCTTCTTCCTCCTCTTCTTCTTCCTCCTCTTCTTCTTCCTCCTCCTCTAGTAACTCCTCTTCCTCTACTTCTTCACTAACTTGCTCTACCTGCTTCTCCAATATCTTCTCTATTTTTTCTTCTAACTCTCCACCAACTTCCTCTTCCTCTAACTCTTCTTCCTCTATTAAAGCTTCTAACTCCTCTTCTTCTATGGGTGTTGGGGACTCTACTTTTATCGTTATTTCCTCTTCTGTTGGTATTCCTACCTCTACCTCCTCTTCTCCTTCTTCTTTTTCCTCGATTTCTTCCCCAATCTTAACAGGCGTGGTTTTCCATACCGTTTCTTCCCAGACAAGAGGTTCCTCTTCCTCAAGCTCTCCCTCTACTTCTTCTTCCCTTTCCTCCTCTTCCTCCTCTTCTTCAACTAATTCCTCTTCTTCCTCAAGCTCTCCCTCTACTTCTTCTTCCCTTTCCTCCTCTTCCTCCTCTTCCCCCTCTTCTTCAACTAATTCCTCTTCCTTTTTTTTCTCCCTTTTGTTACCCAATTTTCACACAATCCTCATCTTCAAAAAACATGCTTTTTTATGTTTTCTTTTATAAAAAAACATTTCCCACTTTCCATTAGCGAAATGGTGAATGAAGGTAGGATGGGCTTAGAGGGGGCGAAAAATAGGGAAGTAGGAAAGCGTTTTGTTTTTAGTTGCATTTCATCGCTTTCTACTTTTTTGTGGAAGTATAAGCTCTTTTGCAACGATATTTCGTGAACTAATCTCAGATATTGCGGGGAACTTCTTCTCTCGCATGCTGAATCTCTAAAAGTTCACTGTCCATTGGGGGAGTTTTGAGCTGGTTCACTTCCATTTATACATGATCCAGGCATAGGACAGTCCTGCTCTTGAGCATGTAGCCTAAAAGGCTGTTTTATTAGGGTATAGAAAACCGGCATATCTAAGGCCTGCGGGTTTTCATCTCTATCCTTCTGTATGGAGCCTTCTCGCCCACATGGATAAAATAAAAATTTAGCATGTTTTAGTCGATTTTTGTGTGTGGAGTTTATTTTGTTTATTTTTTTATCTTGAAGGTATGGGTTTTGCATGTTCTTTTTTGCGTTTAGATAGGGCTTGTGGTACTTTTAGGGCTTTTTCTGAAACGGTTCTTGTGCTGAGCCATCCGTTGCTGGTTGCAAGTTCTACAGCTTCTTTGCCTGTATTATTGCGTACTATTATTGTGGATGAACCTTCTTTTGTTCCTACGGCTCCGCAACTAACATCAGCATACTCTGAAGCAAAATCTGCGCAAAAGTGGCAGCCGTCTCTGATGTAAGAGGAAGCTTCGTCCATCGGTATAACAACGTTTTCTTCGGCTTTTGGAGTTATTATGAAGTCTTTTTTAATGTTAACTTTTTTTATGTCTTCTAAAGCTATTCCTCTCTTTTCTGCAGCTTCTTTTTGCAGAAAATCGTCTGAAAAGCTTTCCATGCAGAAAAGACCTAAAAGTAGTTTGACCTTTTCGCCCATTCTTTGAATGGCTTTTTTATCGGAATTTTGCATTTTCCTGACAGCTTGGGCGCCACAAGGTCTTGTAACAACGGCGATTTTTTCAAGCTTTGACTCTTTTATGGCCTTTTTGATCATGGAGAGCTCTGCAGGGTATAGGTATTTCGTGCCTGCTGCAGCTATTATCTCATCCGTTGTTGTAGCCACCATCGGTTTAGCCTTCCAAGGATGTCCAGGATCAATCCCAGTAACAATAGCCCCATCAATATACCCGCTCTCTAAGCAAGCACACAAGATCGCCGTAACTACACCACCATCCTGACACCGCTCTAAAATCTCGTTCTTAACAGCTTCTCCGCCCAATAGTTCATTATATGGCCCGATTAATTCGTCTTCTGTAGCGTTTTCAGCCTTGGGCACTGAAGGGATGACCTCGCCAGTTTCTGCTGAAGGGAGTCTTGGACAATTCCAGTTACACCTTCCGCATTCCGTGCATTCACCTACAAGTTTTGGGATTCCGTCAAAAGCAATTAAGCCTTTGGTGCACATAGTGACACACAAGCCACAACCACAGCATGTACCTCTATCTATAACGAATTCTTTTAATACATCGAATCCTTCGTCTACATCACTCATTTAGTAATCCTCCTTAAACTTTTAAAGCGAAAGATATCTATAAATGGTGATATTTTTATTTTTTAGTCGGATATTAATGTTAGCCCTAACTTGTTTTAAAAGTTACTATAAAAGTTAACAGGATGTCCAGAGGTTTCTACCATGCAAACTTTACAGATACAGAAGCTTCAAGAGAAAATTTATCAGTTGAAAGAGGAGAAAAACGCCATCATTTTGGCTCACAACTATCAACCTTTCGAGGTTCAGCAAGTGGGAGATTTTGTGGGAGATAGCTTGGAACTTGCAAGAACTGCTCAAAACGCTCATGATGCGGATATTATATGCTTTTGTGGCGTTGATTTCATGGCCGAAACCGCGAGCATTCTGAACCCTGATAAAAGCGTTCTTTTACCGGATTTAAGTGCACGTTGTCCCATGGCTGCTCAACTGCCTCCAAAAGAAGTAATTCGCGCTAAAGAAGAGCATCCAAACATACCTTTTGTTGCTTACATTAACACTCTTGCCGAGACTAAAGCTGAGTGTGATGTGATTTGTACAAGCTCTAATGCGCCTAAAATCGCTAAAGCGGTTGCTAAAGATAACAAGGTTCTTTTTGGCCCAGATGCTAATTTAGGATGGTTTGCCGCTCAAAAGTCAGGCGTGAAAGTGATAAACTATCCCAAGAAAGGTTATTGTTACGTTCATAAAACGTTTGAAATTGATAGGGTATTAGATTTAAAAGATAGTTATGAAAATTCTGTTCTTGCAGTTCATCCTGAATGTGATCCTGAACTTCAACAAATTGCAGACTTTATTGGAAGTACCGCCCAACTCATAAAATTTGCCAAAGAAACAGATAGCGAAACCGTTATAATTGCTACCGAAATCGGGCTTATTGAAAGATTACAGTATACATTACCCGGAAAAAAGGTTATTCCCGCCTTATCTACAGCAATATGCCGCCAAATGAAAAGAATCAACTTAGAAAAGATAGTAGAAGTTCTAGAAAAAGAAAACAAAATCATTTCAGTTCCTGAAGAAATAGCGGAAAAGGTAGAAAAAGCGATCAAAAAAATGTTAAAACTAAGCAGCTAAAAAACATGTATTAAACCAATAGAGGAGTCTCTTATATTAAAGCGATAGAAGAGTCTCTTACACATTATGTTTGTTCCAAGTTCTTAACACCCTTTTAACTAAGCTTAAGGAGATTATGGACTATGAACCCCATAATTGATCAGTTGCTTCTTCGTTTTTTAGAGGAAGATGTGGGTTTTTGCGATTTAACGTCGGATATCGTGATTTCTGAAGGCGAAAAAACTCGAGGTTATATCATTTCTAAGTCGGAGGGGGTTTTATCTGGGGTAAGATATGCCTCAAGACTGTTTGAGTTATTGGGTGTTAAGGTGCGTGTTTTAAAGTTTGATGGAGATAAGGTTGTTTCAGAGGAGAAAGTAATGGAGCTTGAGGGACTTGCAAAATCTATCCTTTTAGGAGAGCGTGTCGCTTTAAATCTTTTAATGCATCTGTCTGGCATTGCTACTTTAACCTTCCTAGCAGTTTCGGAATTAAAAAAATTAGGTTTAAATACCCGCGTAGCTGCCACAAGGAAAACGTTACCAGATATGCATTTTATGGAAAAAAAAGCGGTAGAAAATGGAGGGGGAGATACACACAGATATAGGCTTGATGACTGTGTTTTGATTAAAACAAACCATTTAGCCATTATAGGCGACGTAGCAAAAGCGGTTGGAGAAGTAAAAAAAAGGATAAGTTTTGTGAAAAAAGTAGAAGTAGAAGTAGAGAGTTCTGAAGATGCTTTAACCGCGATTAAGGCGGGAGCAGATATAGTAATGCTTGACAATTTTCCACCAGAAAAAATAAGGGAAACTTTGAAGCTTATCAGCCAAGAAAATTTGCGTGATAAAGTGATTATTGAAGTTTCTGGTAACGTAACTCTCGAAAATATTGCTGAGTTTGGGAAAACGGGTGTCGACGTGATTTCTATGGGGTGTATTACACATTCAGCCCCAGCCCTTGATTTCTCCCTAAAACTTGAACCCGTTTAATTCCATATGAAAAAACTTAGAAACTGGTTTTTAAAAAATTGATAATAAGTTTTAAAGGCGATAAACTGGTAGATCACAAACTTCTTCTTTCTCCTAATTTTATTTTGTGGATTTTTTTAAGGTTTTGTAAGGTAAATAAACTTAAAAAGATTAATAAAGGAGACTTAGATAAACAATAGTTTAGGTAGGGTTTAGCCAAGGCATAGATTTTAGTTTAGTGTTTATTTGAAATGATTAAGGAATTGAGGAGTTCACCTACTCCTATTTTGAGGGTTGAGTGATGGCGATAAGTAAGGTTTTCCCTGTTAGAGCTATTAAAAATTGGGATGCTTTAGAGCAAATGATCAACTATATTCTTCAAGAAACCTTTCGTGTGGAATCTACTCTTCATCCCCTCGTTTTCCCAGACTCCGTGATGATTACGAAAAGCGAAAGAGAAACCTTGGTAAGGTTTTGTTTTGAAAGAATAAATGTTCCTGCAGTAATGTTGCTGGATAAAAACGTTCTTGCGCTTTTTAGTACAGGGAAAGTTACAGGTATTATCGTTAATATAGGGGAAGACTTTACTGAAATTGTGCCTATTAAAGATGCAAGGCCGATAGTTGAAGCCATGGTTTCTCTTAAACTTGGTGGTAAAACAATTACGAAAACTCTTGAAAAACTTCTGGGCGAAAAAGGTATGTTATTTACAACGGGTCCAGAAAAGAGATTTTTGAAAGATATTAAGGAAAAGTTTTGTTATGTATCTTTAGACTTTGATGAAGAAGTTAAAATTGCGGAAAAACCCGAGGCTATAGAAAAGGTTTATGAGACTCCTTTTGGGGAGATAATAACGCTTAATGCTGAACGATTTATGGCACCCGAAATCCTTTTCACCCCCTCTATAGGTGAAATCGACGAAAAATCGCTGCCTGAAGCGATAGTGGAAGCAGTGGATAGATGTGATGATGATCTACGTAAAGAAATCGTGGAATCAGTCGTAGTTTCTGGGGAAATAAGTGCTTTACCAGGTTTGAAGGAGAGGCTTTTAAAGGAATTAAAAAGGCTTTTGCCTAAAAATTACAAGGCTAAAATTCTTGCACCCGCAGAATCTCAACATGGAGAGTGGGTTGGCGCAAGCATTCTTACTTCCATTAAAACATCAAACAGGTTATGGATAACAAAGAAAGCATTTGAGGAGAAGGGCGTTTCGATAATTGAAGAGAAAAGGTTTCAAACGATTATGAGCACGTCTCCTGATCCTGAAACTGAAAAGATAGCTGAAACTTTTGAAGTCCCGATTATATTGGATATAGGAGCTGATATCACAAAAGCAGGTTTTTCTGGGGAAAATAGACCTAGGGTAGTTATGCCTACGTTGGTAGGTTATCCAAAAATCGAGACGATGCTTCCTGAAATGGAGAAGATTCAAAAAGATTACTATGTGGGAGAAGAGGCTATTGAGCTTGAACACGTTTTAAGCATAGAGTATCCGATAAGCAATGTTTTTGTCTCCATAAAAATAGGTGCAGAACCTTCTCTTGGGGAAATTGAAACTTCTATCCCTGAAACTACTCCTCGCATAATTACGCCCCTTCTTTCCTCTTCTGAGGATACTGATATGCTTAAAGAGCAAATGAAAACACTATCAAAAGATCTTACCAAAGCCCTATCAATGATGAGAGAAGAGAAAATTGTTTGGCAACCAAAAGAGGAAATATTAGAAATAGGGGAAGAAGAGGAACTGGAAGAAGCTCCTGTGGAGGAGGCCATAGAAGTTGTTGAAAAAGAGGAGGTTATGGAGACCATAGGAGAAGAAGAAATAGTTGAGAGGGAAGTCCCTGAAGAGGAGATTATGGCCGCTGAAAAGGTTAAAGAAGAGGAGGAAGAGGTTATTACTACTCCTAGTATGCTGGAGGAAGGAGCTGAATTAGAAGCTATTGCTGAAAAATTGAGGAAGATGATTAAGGAACACTGCGAAATAATTTATTGGCAGAGGATGGCCATAAAAGGAGATTACGAGATCGGAATTTCCATTAAAAAACCTCCAGAAGCTTTAGAAATGGAAAAAATCAATCCAGAAATAGTTTCTGAAGGGGTTATTAAAATCATGCCTGCATGCACAGCTTTAAAAATAATCCCAACCGGCTTAAAAATAAGAATAAAGGAGATATTAGAGAGGAAAAAAAAGGAGATAAAGTTCCAGGCTAAACCTTTAGCACTCGGAGACTTCCCCCTCAATATAGAATTTAGTCTAAAGGTAGGGAGCGAGGAAGTTAAGCTAGGAAAAACTGTTGAAAGAATATTCATACAGAAAAAACCGATAGAGATATTTTTCCGCCGTTCTAAGATTGAAATGCCAAAGTACGTCCCGCTTCTTACCCTGATTCTAGCGACAGTATTAATAGCCACGTCTATATTTTTTGCAATTCAGGAAGGAACGATAGGGTTAATCGGGACAGCAATTTCAGGGACTTTTGCCCTCTTATTTATCTTAGCATTTATTCTACTTACTAAAAAAAGCATAAAGCCCTATCAAAAGACTGCATATCTAAAATAATTTTAATAATTAAGATATAAGAAAACCCTTCCTTAAGGGCAGAACAATTCACATAATCATTTATCCCAAATTAAAGTTGATTTTTGGCGTTTTTAGAAAAACCTATTCTCAATTTATAGAGTTATTTTTAAATCAATTAACTGAAAAATACCCCGTTTTTTTAGGTTTGAATAAACGCTGTAAATCTTTTGACCTGTTTAAAAACGCCGAACAATCCTGAAGTGAAAATAAAACTTGAAGAACTGAAAGAAAAATACGAAAAAGAACTTCTTGAACTATTCGAATCTTAAAAATGTTTATTTTTTTGTTCGATTTTCCCTTCTATAACCTATTTTTTGCCGAAACATTTTTAACCTTTAATAATCCTTATTTGCCTAAATAGTCGCTGAAAACTCTTTTTTTGAAAAAATAAAGTGTTAAATTCTCGCGTAAAAATCGAAAAAATTAAAAAAAGGCGCGCAAATTAGAAAATGCTGAAAATATTTTTCTAAAAATTTTAAAACTTGTTAAATAAGGAGGAAAAATCGCTATGAAATTTGGAATAGAGTTATTGCCTGCAACTAAAATTGAGAAATTAGTAGGAACTGCGGTTGATGCAGAGCAAAGAGGTTTTGAATTCTGTTGGGTGACTGATCACTATAACAACCGTAACGTGTATGTTTCCTTAGGCGCTATCGCCGCTCAAACTTCAAAACTGCTTCTCGGTACTGGTGTAACTAACCCTTATACTAGCAATCCTTGCTGGACGGCTGCCGCAATAGCTTCTATAGATGAAGTTTCAGACGGTAGAGCTGTCTTCGGTATTGGAGCAGGTGATAAGGCCACCCTAGCACAGTTAGGTATTCCTTGGACAAAACCCCTAACTGCGGTTAAAGAAGCGGTTCAAATAATCCGCACGCTCCTTAACAACGAAAAGTCTAAACTGAAGGGTCAAGTTTTCGAGATTTCTGGCGCGAAATTTAACTTTAAAACCAAAAGAAGTATCCCGATTTATATAGGTGCTCAGGGACCAAAAATGCTTAAAACAGCAGCCCAATATGGCGAGGGCGTTTTGATTAATGCTTCAAGTCCGAAAGATTTTGATGTAGCTTTGCCTAATATAAAAGAAGGTTGCGAAGCTGCTGGCAAATCTTTAAGCGATGTCGATGTTGTAGGTTATACGTGTTTCTCAGTAGATGATGATGCGGCAGCTGCAAGAAAAGAAGCTTCATCCGTGGTTGCGTTTATAGTAGCTGGTTCGCCGCCTCCCGTCTTAGAACACCATGGTATAGCCGTAAGCGATGCAGATAAAATAAAGGATGCAATTGCAAAAGGTGATTTCGGCACGGCTTTCGGAAGTGTAACTGAAGATATGATTAACGCTTTTGCAGTGGCTGGAAAAGCGGACGACTGCATAGACCGGATAAAAGCGCTGGAAAAGGCAGGCGTAACACAGTTCGTGGTAGGCAGTCCGATAGGTGTGAAAAAGAAGAGAGCCTTAGAGATCTTTGGTGAAAGCATCAAGCCCAAATTCGGCTAAAACAAAAATTAAAACATCTTAAATAATGATAATGACTGCTTTAAAGCTGAGTGTAAGTAGAAAAATCAAGAAAATAGCAAAAAAAAGCACTTAGCTTTTCTTTCTCTTTTTTAATCTTTTAAAATAGTTAAAAGCTTCTTAATATCTTTAATTTAATCTGACTATTCTTTCTTAATCTTCATTTTTTAGCATTTTTTGATGTTTTCAGTCGTTTTTTGGTAAGGATTTGTTATTTATCCCATTATAAATAATGTTATAGTTTTTAAATAGGGGCTGGTTTTTCGGTTTTTAGGGTTGATGAAGATGATGGAGATAGGTTTATTTCCTTTACCTACACCGATTGTAAAGATTGGTGATGATGTTTCTGAGATTTTAATTAGTTCTGCTGAGAAAAATGTTGGAGGGTTTAAGGAGGGGGATGTTCTTGTTGTTACTTCTAAAATTGTTTCAACGGCTGGGGGACGCGTTATCGATTTAACAAAGGTTTCTCCCTCAGAGTTTGCTTGTAGTATTACCAAGTTGATTGATAAGCCTCCAAGTCATGTTGAAGTTATTTTGCGTGAAGCACGCTCTATTATTCGTATGAGACAAAAAATGATAATAACTGAGACAAAACATGG
>JAEOSI010000250.1 GCA_016840425.1 Candidatus Wukongarchaeum yapensis | reverse complement strand
CCTCAAATGCATCAAATTAACCACATGCTTCACCATAACCCGACACAAATCAACCAAAAAATCCCCCCAATCAGTCAACCAACTCTCCAAATGCTCGGGTTTTTCAGGCGTTATATACATCCAAGGCTTATCAATCCAAGGAGGTAATATCTCTCTAAGAGCCTCAGAAACAAGCTTTTCTTCCCTTTCCTCCTCCACTACAACAGGAAGACGCTCCACTTCAACAGGCTCTTCAAAAACCTCTTCATCGATAGGAGGAGTCTCAACAATTTCTAAACTCCCCAGTTCAGCTTCCACCTCACTTAACAGCTCATCAAGCTCTCCAACCCCTTTCACCTCCCCCTCAACCGCCTCTTTTTCTTTCTTTTTAACCTTCTCTTCCTTCTCCTTCACTTTTTCCATACTAACTCGTTCCTTCCACAACCCTGTTAGAAAAATAAAGACTTACATATTGAATATACTAGGAATTAAAGATAATTACTTTTTTCAGAAATTCCTTTTTCCTATCTATTACTTGTTCAACTCCCTTTTTATGTTTTTCAATATCACACAACCTTTTATTTTCAATCACAACAATAATTTTTGAGAATACTAGTAGAGAAACAGTTAAACCTATCGTAAACCCCGTTTTGTTCTCAGAAAAAGCAATTGCTGGCTCAATTTTTACTTAAACTTTACATATTTGCTAATGAATTGCGGTAAATCGCTTTCTTTTAAGCCTAAAATCGCTTTTCTAGCCCGTTCAAAAGCGACCATAGGCAGTACTCCGTGATGAGCTAGAAGGTCGGTAGGTTGATAATACTGAGCAGATTCCTTGAAAAAAACCGAAACATTTGGCTCAAACTCTTCAACAGCTCTATTGTAAACAACGGCAAGCGTCACGCGGGGCAAAGTGTTAAGAGAAAAGGAAAAATCGCCAAACTTCTCACGCTTAGCTCCGATTAAAATTAAAGCCTTTTTAGCTATTTCCTCATCCCTCAAAATGTCTTCATCATATTCTAAAAAACGGTTTAGAATCCACTCTTCAACCTGAATCTTAAAAGCATTTTCATGCGATATACCGCCAGGCAAATGACGGAATTTAACCCACCCGTCCTCCTCCAAAACTGTCTCAAAAGATTCTGCATAATATGCAAGATAACTGATAAACGGGTTTTCATCCAACGTATAGTTAATTAAGTGATCGACTACTTTCCCACTATTTAGATCAATCGAATAGCCTAAAAAGTCTAAAGTTTCACCGCTAAACCCTAAACGATTTTTTAACGAACGTATCTGTTCTTTGAAATTACCCCACGAAAAAACGATCCGATCCCCTAATCGGACATCTGTTTCTTCTGCAAATTTTTCAGCTACTTCCTGCCACTTTTTTAATATTTCTGCCACGTCTCCTTCTGTTTTTTGTTGTTGGGGTGGGTTTCCGCTGTTTTTTTCTGTTTTTTTGGGTGGAGATCTGTTTTTTGTTTTTTTCTGTTTTGTTTTTTGCGTGTTTTTTTGGTGTTTCTTTTAAGGGGGGTTAAATAGGATTCCGCTTGTTTTAGCTTGTTGAATCTGTGTTTTTCTTGATCTCGTTGTTTTTATTGTTTTTTCTTCTGGTTTTTTTCTTTTTCTTTTTTTCAGTTTTTCCTTTTTTTATTCGTTTGAAAGCCTAATATATTCACTTTTACCCCCCTCTCCATAAAGTTTATATAAGGCATATATTATATGTTATATGTATTTAATATAATAAGGTAAGGAGAATGAAGATCGGTTATCAAGTGATAAGCTACAAATTCAGGTTGTATCCAACTGAACAGCAAGAAGAAAAGATGTTTGAAGTTCTTGATAGGTGTAGGTTTGTCTACAACAAAATGTTGGAAGGTTTGAACAAGCAGGGTAAACCGAATAGGTTAGGGTTGCAAAACTCCATTCCAGAGTTAAAAGAAAAGCATCCTGAGCTGAAAGAGGTTTATTCTAAAGTTCTCCAATATGAATCATACAGGTTGTTCTCAAACCTTAGAGGTTTGGCTGGGCTAAAGAAGAACGGTAAAAAAGTAGGGAGGCTTAGATTCAAAGGTAAAGGATGGTTCAAAACTTTTACGTATAACCAGAGCGGTTTCAAAATCATAGAAACGGGTAAGAGGCATGACTTGTTACATTTATCGAAAATTGGAGATATAAAAATCAGGATGCATAGAAAAGTAAAGGAAGGGAAAATAAAACAAGTAATTGTAAAGAGGTATCGTTCTGGTAAATGGTATGCTTTTATTTGTTGCGAACAGCCTATCTCCGATAAAAAAGAGATTGAAAAGGTAGTGGGAATTGATATGGGCATAATCCACTACGTTACTGATACTGAGGGAAGGCAAGTAGGACATCCTCTTTATTTGAATAAATCTTTGAAAAGTTTGAGAAGAAAACAACGAAAATTATCCAAGAAAAAGAAAGGTTCAAACAACTATAACAAGCAGAAGATAAAGGTTGCAAAAATCCATGAAAAAGTCAAAAATCAGAGGGATGACTTCTTACACAAACTATCAAGGTCTTATATTAACAATTGTGATTTAATAGCTATTGAAAAATTAGACGTAAACAGTTTGATGAGGATAAGTTATAATGCTCGGTATATAATGGATTCCTCTTGGAACAGATTTGCCCAATTTCTGTCTTACAAGGCTGAAAGAGCTGGCAAGACAGTTGTTAAAGTGAATCCGAGGGGGACATCACAAGAATGTTATA
>JAEOSI010000249.1 GCA_016840425.1 Candidatus Wukongarchaeum yapensis | reverse complement strand
TACTGCCATTAATTCTGCTTCTTTGGTTTTCCTTTTGCTTTTCAGCCATTCCTGCACGCTAACAATGTTCCGCTTTTCAATCGCCTCTCTATGAATACTGTTCATCGTACAGAAAGGTATGATTTTCGCGACGCCCTGGTCTATCGTAACAGTTTTTATTTTTTTAATATGCTTTTAAATAAATTAAAGTAAGATAATGTTGAGGATAGAAACCTTGTCCAAACAAAATAAAAAAGATAAGGAGATTTGCACTCAAGAACTTATTAAAGATTTAAAGAACTGTTTTATAGAATGGCAATGGGAAATTATCGAAGGGGAAGAGGGGGAAGAGTTTATACTAGAGTCAGATATTGTGGAAATTATATCCCAAAAACTTTTTGAAATAGGAGAACCTGCAGTAAAACCTCTCACAAAAGCATTAAAAGATAAAGATAAACGCGTTCATAATGAAGCGAAGACAAGTCTCAAAAAAATTAGATGGTCAAACAAAGGAAAAAAGGAAAAAAATGTCTAACCATTGAGCTATTTATAGGTTGATTTAAGCTACTGCCATTATTTCCGCTTCTTCTTTCTTCTTTTTACTTTTCAACCATTCTTGCACAGTAACACTGTTTCGCTTTTCAATAGCTTCCCTATGAATACTGTTCATCGTGCAGAAAGGAATGATTCTTGGAACGCCCTGGTCTATTGTCACATAGTGAATGCAGCAACGTGAGCATCTGTTGATATCAAAATTGTAAGGATCCATGAAGTGCATAGAGCTTATTAAGAGAGAACGTTGGGAATAATCTCTTAAAGCAGAATAATCTCCGCTTTTCAAAATGCCGCCAATAAGTTTTCTAAGAAGTCCTCGTTTTTTCACAAACCTTAGCAGTCCTATTGCTCTCATTCTTGCTTTGAATCTGTTCCATCTACCGCCAGCGCAAAGGTTTTCTGTAATCTTTTTGATTGTTCCAAGGAAACCGTTTAGATTCATCCACTCACCGAGAGGATGCCAGTCTTCACCGTCCTCATCAACGAAAACGTAAGTAGCATATCCGCAGTGGGGGCTTGTAGAAAATTCAACCCCTGGATTTCCCGTATAATATTCTACCATGCGGGCCATGAAAGCCATAGTGGTACAAGGAAACCAGTCTCTATCTTTCTCAAATTTTCCTGTCAGTTGTTCGCCTGCGAGCCTTATTACGTCCGGAATCGTGATTCGTTGTTCTCTTAATTTTTCTTTTTCTATTCTTCCAGTAAAAGCTACTGGTTGAAAAACTATGCCTCTTACTATGTCTATGTTTTCTATGGCGAACTGTATTATATCGCCTATTTGATGGTCGTTTACGCCTCTAACCACTGTAGGCACTAGGACTATACTGTTTAGGTTGCCTTTTCTGCAGTTTTCTATAGCCTTCATTTTTATGGGTAGAAGGTCTCTTCCTCTTGCAACGACGTAAGGCTCGGGGGTCACGCCGTCAAATTGTAGATAAACTGTGCTTATTCCCGCTTCCACGAGGGTCGCGGCGTAAGAGGGGTCTTTTGCAAGCCTTATACCGTTAGAAGCAACTTCGACGTGGGGAAAACCTAATTCTTTGGCTATTCTTATTATTTCAGGTAAATCTTTTCTTACAGTAGGTTCGCCCCCAGCAAACTGTATAGCAGGGCATGGAACAGGAGAGTTTTCTCTAACAGTCTGAAGCGCCTTCCTTATTTCTTCTAAAGAAGGTTCTACGATGTATCCTGCAGCATTAGCATTAGCAAAACATATAGGACATTTTAGGTTGCATCTGTTGGTCACATCTAGGAGGGCTAAAGCTGTGTGAGATTTATGGTTGGTACATAGACCACAATCCTGCGGGCAACCTTTTTTTGTCTGCATTCTTGGATTGTCAAGCCTTCCATGCATAAACCATTGACTTGCCTTATTGAATAGGTCGACATCACTCCAATAAATGTCCCAAAATTCGCCGTGTTCTGGGCATTTTTTTACCATCACAACGTTGCCGTCTTCTTCTTTTACGGTTGCGGGAATGTTTTGCATACATTCAGGGCAAAGGGAAACTGTTTCATAGGGGAGCACTGGAGATTCTGAATCTTTATATAACGGATAAAGTTTTTCACTTACCAATGTTTCAACCCTCTTCATTTTTTTCAATCAAAAAGCTAACCTTTAGAAGCACCTTAAATCTATTTAAAGAATTTCTTTCTTTTTCACCATAAAGTGGTTAAAGATCAAAAACAAAAATGAACTATTAAAAAAAGAACAAACTACAAAAACAAGCAAAAAAACAAAAAAAACAAAAAAAATTATAAAAAATATCGTAGAAAGCCAACGACTTTAGCCGTAGGAGGATGTCAGGATTTTAGCCCTTATTAAGACTCTTAATTACTTTTAAAACAAAAAATCTTAATAAAAAATAAAGCAATATTTGGAGGATTGGGGATTTTTGAGCGAGCGGTCGAGACAGGCTTTACGTGAGTTGGGGTTAACACCCTATGAGGTCAGTGCTTATGTTAGTTTGTTGGAGGGGGGGATTTTAAGCGCGACGGAAATCAGTAAAACTAGCGGTATTCCTCTTACGCGGGTTTATGATGTTTTAGGTTCTTTAGAGTCTAAAGGATTTGTTCATAAGACGGAACAGGGAAGACCGATTAAGTATTCTCCGGTTTCACCTTCGAGTGCACTTAATGCGTTGATTTTTTCGGCAGAGGAGAGGTTGAAGAAAATCAAGCATTTAGCCTTAGAAGAGCTTCAACCGTTATATGAGAAGTCAGGGGAG
>JAEOSI010000059.1 GCA_016840425.1 Candidatus Wukongarchaeum yapensis | reverse complement strand
CCCAAACCCAGAATAAGGAAAAGTAGAAGGATTAAAAACGGTAAAAATTTATAAAAGTAGGGCTTACTTCGCTTTCCTTTTTATTACCCTATTTTTTCAAATTTTGAAAGAGAGGAACAAGGATAACAAAATGTAAAATAAAATGATTAAAAGAGGATGAAAGAAGGAAAGGTGGTTAGAATGATGAGAGATGAAGGATTAGAAAAACTGGTTACCACAATTAAAAAGGGCGATACCAGAAAGGCCTTATCTATCGCTGAATCTTTAATGAGTGTGTAAGGATATTCTGTAAAAGATATTTTAATGAAAGGCATTTTAAGGGCTGTTGTTGAGTACGGGGAAAGTATTTCATCCGTAGATGGCCGAACTAAAGAGGGGATAGAGACCATGAGGAACTTCACCGAGATCACTTTAACAGTTTACAGCCTCTTTGGAGCTTTAGATAAACATATAAAAGCATCTGAACCTATTGGTGTGGCGATTTTTGCTTGTGTTAAAGGGGAAGGACACTCAATAATAAAGGATATACTTTCACTAATATTCAAAGCAGAAGGGTTCAAAGTCCACAATTTTAGAAAACCAGCTACTCCAGAAACCATCGCTAATAAGGTTAAAGAGAGCGGTGGCGGGATCTTAGTATTCTCAGCAACTCAGGCAAAAACAATACCTACAATAAAGGAAGTACTTGAAACTTTGAAAAAAGAGAGTGTAAGGGAGAAGGTGAAAATCATGTTTGGAGGTCGACTGATTAAAAATGAGATACAAATGAAAGAGATAAAAGGGGAAATAGAGGTGCTTATAAACGATATCTTGGAGAGCTTAAAGATAGCTAAAAAACTTTCCAAAACGATGGTAAAAGATGGTGGAAATAGCAATTTTTAGCAGAGGGAAATGTTTCCTTTCTTTCGTTTTTTGAGATATTTGAGAAATTTTTGTTTCTTTTTATTTTTTAAAAATGTTTGTTAAACCCATGTTATCAATGATAATTATGCTGATAATGTTCGAAATAATTACAAATTTATCAAAAGTTTCTTCTGTCTCGTGAGGGAAAACATTGTACCTAGGCCATTCTTAAACCCTTTTAATGCTCATTTCACTTTTACTCAATTTCGAAAGAGCTTCCTGGTTGAAACGACAACCCCGAGATTATGGGAAATTTAGTTAACGCACAGCTACAAAGGCAAGCCTAATACTTTAAATACGCCGATCATTTTTAAGCCGACATAGAACAGAACTATGGCGAATATATTCTTTAGTTCTTTTGGTTTTGTTTTGTGTGCAGCTTTGACCCCGACTATTGCCATCGGGACACTCGTTGCCGCTAAACATATCCAAGCCAACAAGTTCACGTATCCTATTGAGTACTCCGGTAGATCAGAAACGTTCAAGCCGTTTAAAGCGTAAGCGATCGCGCCTATGATCGATGTTATCATCATAATCGCTGTAGAAGTCCCCACCGCGTTATGTATCTTAAAGTGTAGTATTATCGCCATAAGGGGTACCATGAGTAAACCGCCGCCTATTCCTATTAGGCCGATAACTACGCCCATAGGAACGCCTACAGCCAACCAAATTCGAAGATCTTTGATGGGTTCTTCTCCAACTTTAGGCGGCTTTGCGGTGATCATTCTAACAGCGCCAATAAGAACTGCTGCACCGAAAATAGCCTTTAACGTAGCTCCAGGGGTATGTGCTGCAAGTATCGCCCCAACTACAACGCCGATCGCTGTGAACGCTCCGATGTACAATCCTGCTCTCCACCAAACAGCGCCCTTCTTATCGTGGTTATATGCGCCCATCATCGCTGTTGGAAACACTACTAAAAGGTTTGTTCCGAAGGCTAATCTCACTATAGTGTCTGTAGATGCGCTTGGATAAGCAGCGGAATAAACAGCGATCATCACCGGAACCATTATGAAACATCCACCAACCCCAAGCATTCCACCAAAGAAACCTACTGCTATGCCCGTTATTATTAGAGCAATAATATATATGGGCTCCATCTCTACCCACAAACCTTCTCTTTAACTATTCGATTTATCGGCTCCATATTTATGGGCAAATAAGCAAAATAACACCGATATTTGTCTCAATTTTTTATTTTTTAATAAAACTTATACGAAATCTTTTAATATGTAGATAATTATAAGTTTTATCCTACAAATTGTAAGTTGATTAAAATGGCTCGAGAAAAAAAGCTTGACGATGTTGACATTCATATCATGGCGCTTTTAGCAGAAAACGCTCGAATTTCTCTTTCCGAGCTCGGCAGAAAAGTCGGATTATCCCACGTAACCGTAAGAGAACGCTTACTAAAACTCAAGGAAGAACAGTTCATAAAGCCTTACATAGGCGTAAACCCTTCCAAATTGAACCTAGAAATCGTGGTAGTTTTGATTGAAACTGAAAATTCTGAAAAGAAACAAGAAATTGTCAACACTTTCAAGAACTGTCCACGAATCATTCAGCTTACAAGCATTATCGGTGAATACGACCTTATGGCAATCGTGTACGCAGAGAACAAACAAACCCTTGAAACAATACTTACCTCATGTGTTATAAGAACATTCCCCGGAATCCGTAGGAGCAACGTTCTCCATGTCGGAACACAGCTTTTCCCGCCTTTCATGCCCATACGATTACAGCTCACACAAACAAACAAAGAGGTAACGCCTTGCAACCTTAACTGTAAAGAATGCGAGAAGTTTCAAAAAAAACATTGTTTAGGCTGCCCGGCTACCAAATATTATGATGGAAAATTGAAAGACTTTCTCTTCAAATCCGCTTCAACATGAACTTCTGGCAACTATTAGTAGTATTAATAACTTAAGCCGTGATATGCATAATAATCCTAAAAACCTCAAAAAAATTCGCTCAAACATAAAAAAATAAATAATAGACAGTAGACGATTTTTTGTCCGAAAACAGGATTTTTGGATTCTATGATTTGCGATGATTCCTATCCCTTTCAAATCTTCTTATTTTCTCCTTCCCATCTTTTGTAAAGTTGGTGATCTATACCTAAAAGGTCAAGGATTTTGCCGCAAATGAAATCCTCTAAATCTTTGATGGTCTTTGGTTGGGGGTAAAATGCGGGCATTGCTGGAAGAATAATTGCCCCAGATTTTGCAACTTTCACCATGTTCTCTAGCTGGATAATGCTTAAGGGAGTTTCGCGAGGTACTAGAACTAACTTTTTTCCTTGTTTTAATACGCATCCAGCGGCCCTCGTTATAAGATTGTTCTCGAAATCATGCGCAATGGCAGAAAGGGTTCCCATGCTACAAGGAACTACCACCATAGAATCAACGATAAAAGAACCGCTAGCCAAAGCAGAACCTATATCGTCTTCATGATACGTGTATGAAGCCAACTTTTCAACTTCAGAAACACTAAGTCGTCCTTCAATAGATATTATCTTTTTTCCAGCATTAGATAGTATAAGATGGGTTTCCAAGCCTAAATTTTTAAGGACTTCAAGAAACTTTATACCATAATTTACACCACTTGCCCCCGTAATAGCCACAATCATCCTTTTTCTTGTGCCCACTTTTAGCTCTCCTTTTTTATCTCCACCATCACAGAATTTAGTAACTCAAATATTTCCTTTTTATTAGCTTCAGCGGCAACATCAGCACTTAATGATAACAGAACAAACTTATTTAAAACATGAGCAACCTTTTCTGAAAACGCCCTCGGCAACAGGTCTTCTTTACCAGAAATGACTATAGATTGCGTTTCACCATCGATCGTCATCGGAACGGCTAAAACAAGACTCCCAATCTTCGCTTTTTCCCCAAATATTGACACAAAAACACCATTCTCAAAAACCACTGTAAAACAGTTAATTTTTAGATCTTCAACCATCACGCTCTTCTCAAAAATCTTTGGCTTTTCCATAAATCTTCAACCATCACGCTCAAAATTTTCAGGACGATAGGCAATTTGAATAGCTGCAGCCTGGTCTTTTCCAAAATTTTTGGACTTCTTTTTAGTAGTTCCATGTTCAGGAACTACATAAAACTCGACGTTTTTTTTACGTTTAACAAAATTCTTAAAATGTTCAATCCATTTCTTTGCTTCTCTTCCCCACCCTTCCCCTAACTTTACCACTCTTCTTCGTGCTTTAACTAATCTAAGAATCTTAGAAAGAGTTTTTTCAACCTCTTCAATCCCTTGGCGCCTACAGGTATAAACCACCTGATCTTCAACTAACAAAGCAAGCCCCGTATATTTAGAACCAGGATCTATCCCTATAACACTTTTTTCAAAAACTTTTTTACCCTTTTCCTGTTCCAGAATTTTAACAATTAAATCAAGGTCTTCGACCGTTTTATCCCTTCCATTAAAATTAAAACTTATAACCCTAAAGTTGCCCTCCTTCCTACGCGCTATCTTTTTACCTTCAACCTTCGTCGTAAGAATAATCGCATTAGGAGGCAGTTCTGATTCAGGTAATAAACTCATAAAATCACTAAAACCTGCTTTTTTTAACAAATTGACTAAGCAATAATATGCCTGAATATCCGTTGTTGCAACGACTAAGGGTTTATTCAACCACTTCTGCACTTCAGAACCCCATTTCTACTCCTAAGTCTTTCTTTTATGATTATGTTTTTCGCCTTTTAATAAGATTATGGAAACTCTTGCTCTCCCTTACTGTTATAAAATAGAGCCCTTTCTTCACAAAAACCAAGTTTAAACCTTCAACCGCCATGAATTAAAGGGATGAAAACTATTTCTTCCCCCTCTTTTATCTTTATTTTTTCCGGATCAAAAGAAGAAACCTCTTTACCATTTAAAAGAACCATTATAGTGGGATTTACGGTCCCTTTTTCAGAAAAAACAATCTTTGAGAACCTTGAATTATCAGAAGAAATTCTATCAAAAACATCTTTTAAAGTAGCTCTTCTTGAAATTACGAGCTCACAAACTTCATTTCCAAAAATATCTGACAAAGACGCTACAGCCCTAACTTTTACCATAATGCTGTTTTTTCCATTCATGAGAAAAAATATGGTTGGAAGCAGTTTTAATCGTTTCCAATTAAAGTTCATCCTCAGCCCTCATAAGAAATTATTATGATGAAAAGATACAGAAAAGTGATAACCCTATTTCTTTGAGATAAGCCCTAGAAGAGTTGTTATATTAAATAATTTTTCATAATTAAACTTTTAGTTGGTGTATAATTGGATATAGTAACCTTCATGTTAGAAAATAGAAATTAAATTTATACGTGACTTTTTTTAAAAAGAATAATTTTGCGTAAAAGGTAAAGGTTATAGGGAAAATTTAAAAAGGTTTTTACTTATCTTTTAATGAGAAATAATAACTCTAAGGTGTTTACTATTTCAAAAAATAGTAGAAAAGCTTTTTTAGTGAGATTAGTGAAAGAAAAATCGTGTAAATAAGATAAAGAGTTTGAGGTGTTAAAATGACTGAAATACCATTAGCTCCCCTTGATAGGATAGTTAGAAGAGCAGGGGCAGAGAGAGTGTCAATTAGTGCGGCGAAAGCTTTAAGGGAAGCTTTAGAAGACATTGGCCGTGACATTTCCCAGAGGGCAATAGAACTATCAAAACATGCGGGAAGAAAAACGGTTATAGCAGAAGATGTCAAACTAGCATACAATCAATGGAAACGGTAATAAATTGTGTAAATAAGATAAAGAGTTTGAGGTGTTAAAATGACTGAAATACCACTAGCTCCCCTTGATAGGATAGTTAGAAAAGCAGGGGCAGAGAGAGTGTCAATTGGTGCGGCGAAAGCTTTAAGGGAATCTTTAGAAGACATTGGCCGTGACATTTCCCAGAGGGCAATAGAACTATCAAGACATGCGGGAAGAAAAACGGTTATAGCAGAAGATGTCAAATTAGCATACGCTCAATGGAAACGCTAATAAAAAGTTAATGATCAAAGACGTGGCTGGGAAGATTACCAAATTGGTCTATAACCATTAATCTTCTCAGTTAGTCTTATTTTTTATTTCTTATCTTATCCTTACCTTGAAATTTATAAACACCGCGATTCATTTCATCCCTTTTTGAAGGGGATCCTCGCGACAAAGTTAAAAAGAATGTTTTTTTCTAAAAGATTGAAAAAACTAGAGCTTATTTTACAGGAGAATATAATTTATGGGCTCCTATAATATTCGATTAGAGTTGGAGTTAAAAGATACGCCTGGGCAACTTTTGATGGCTTTGGAGCCAATAGCAAGGTTTGGAGGTAATATTAGGGGGATATATCATGAACGGGAGAGAAAGGAGGTGGACAGTTTACCTGTTGTTTTCCTTTTTGAACTTGAAGATCTAAAAAACCTCTCCCGTATAAAGACCGCCCTTGAAGATAAAGGAATAAAAGTTATTAAGTTTTTGAAAGACGCTGAGATTTTTAAAAAGATAGTTCTCCTGATAGGGCATGTTTTCGCTACAAATATCTTGGATACCCTTGATAGAATAATGGCCTGCGGTGTGAGGGTTAGGGAGGTATATGCCATGATAAATAGGCCTGAGGATCCTTCAACTGTTAAACTTTTCATTGAAGCAGATGAACAGAAAAAGCTCGATATCACTATGGAAGAGCTTGAAAAAATATGTGAGGAAAAAAACCTAATGCTGATCAAATCTTAGTGATAGTTGTTTTGCTGTCCGAGGAGAAAGAAAGTTGGCTGACGTTCGCATAATTTTAGTAGGATTTGGAACCGTAGGAAAAGGCTTTTTAAACGTAGTTATTGAGAAAAAAAGCTTCTTAAAAGAAATTTACGGGTTAAACTTGCATATTAACGCTGTTTTTAAGAGTGATGGGGGCTTTATATCAAACACAAACACGGGCCTTGATATACAAAGCCTCCTCTCAATAAAAGATTATAAGGAACATCCCCAATGGGTCAAAGATGTAAAAGCCTATGACAAAATCCCAGAAATGGAAGCCGATATTGTTGTTGAACTCACACCTACAAATATCGGGGACGGTGAACCGGGATTAGGACATATAAGACAAGCATTAAAATCGGGAAAAGACGTAGTTACGGCCAACAAAGGACCCTTGGTTGTTGCTTTCCAAGAACTTATCACTCTTGCTGAAGAAAACAAACGATTTCTTCATTATGAAGGAGCTGTAGGCGGTGCCATTCCTGTTTTTTCCTTAGCCAGAGAAAACCTAAAAAGTAGCAAAATAATCAGTATTGAAGGCATATTAAACGGAACAACAAACTTTATCCTTTCAAGAATGGTCTCGGAAAAGATACCTTTTGAAATAGCGCTAAAAGAAGCCCAAGAGCTAGGATACGCTGAAAGGGATCCAAGCTATGACATAGACGGGATAGATGCAGCGGGCAAACTCTTAATTCTCACAAACACCATTCTAAGAAGACCAGAAGAAAGATTTGTAAAATTTGATGAGATAAAAATAGAGAGCATAAGAAACATAACTCAAGAGGCCGTGGAACTTGCAGAAGAAAATAACCTTGTGATAAAACATGTTGCATCAGCAAAAGAAGGAAAATTAGAAGTAGGACCGAAATTGCTTCCAAAAACCTCTCCCCTCGCAGTAAGCAGTACCTTAAACTCCATCACTTTTAAAAGCGACTTAGCAGGAGAAATCACCATAATTGGCGAGGGAGCAGGGGGTAGAGAAACAGCAAGCGCCGTACTAACAGACATAATCACAATATTTAAAAAACGGATAAAAACAAAAAACAACAATTAAGCAGGCTATGTTCTCCTTATCGGCTGATACTTCTTTAAAGAACAGTTTTGATTGTTTTTGCATCTTCCGCAATCTCTAGGATGGGTTTTACACCCAGCTAAAAATGCAAAACCCCCAGCTATTTTAGACTCTTCTCGCATGTAAACATCTATTTTTTCTATAACATAATCCAGACCTTTTATTCCAGAACTACCACACCAATCAACATGCTCCAAGCCTGCCATTCGCCCAATTTTAACAGCTTTTCTCATCAAATCACGCGGTGCACCATAATAACGATCTAGAACAAAATTTGGCCTAAAAGCAAGAAAATTCAAGGGTAAAGAAGGATCTATGCTAGCTATAAAATCACATATTGGTTTGATTTCACCCTCATTTAATCCTGGTATTACTAATACCCTGAACTCCCAAAGTTTATCCTTAGCCTCCTTCCCAATCACTTCGACATTCCTTAAAACAGGTCCAACGGGAGCCCCGGTTAACGCCCTGTGAACATCATCATGATAAGCCTTAATATCGTATGTTATCGAGTTTGAAAAACGTAAAACCCTTTCCAAAGATTCCTCGGTTAAAAAACCGTTCGTATCAAAATTAACCTTTATTCTAGGATCTATCTTTCTTGCTTCTTCTACAATTTTCTCAGCATAAGGTAGAGAACAGGTAGCTTCCCCCCCTGAAAAGAAGATTCTATCAGCCCTTATGGATCTGCCAAAGGGAGAATTAATCATCATAATCGCATCTTCTGCAGCAAATTTTGGATCCATAAACCAGTGAGAAGCTCGGTTTTGGTCAGGAAAATGGGCAATCTGATAATTTTGGCATCCTAAACATTTGTAATTACAACCCACAAAAAACACGGTGTAACTTTGAGGAGGAGCAGGATGAAGTTGAGTAGAAGCAATTTCAGGCTTTCCGAGCCTGCAAACACCTTTTTCCCCTTTAAGCCTGTTTACGCCACATTTCCACTCGCACAAACAACAATTTTCTAACTCTTCAAAATGATTTTCGAAAACTTCGCCCATAAGTTAAGTACCCCCTTTTAATTCCTTAAGAAGGCATTTTCTTAAAGGTCCTAGTTTTTAGGGATGTAGGGACCTTTAAAGTCAAAGCTTCCCGGTTTCACAAAGTAGGGAAATAGGCTGAACCTATTGTAAAACTTATTTATTTTTATGTTTTTAATTTTTTTAACTTTTCAAAAAAACTTGGCCACAGATATGAGTCCGAAAGGACTTATTGAGTGTTTTTGTCCTCTTTTTTTGGGGGTGATTTTTCTGTTTATTTTTAATTTTCTAGTTTTTTGTCCTTTTAGCGGATTTTGCCCGTTTTACTGTTTCTAAAGGGGTGAATTCACAACTCTGAAATTTAGGTTTGTGTAAAAACTTTAAAAAAAACAAGGAGTAGAGTTTTGAAGGAGGTTGGTGAGGAGGAGGTTCAAGGTGTTTTTTGGAAAAGTGACGGGAGGAGTGTGATGGAGTCTGCGTGGTTACAGTTTTCGATAGCTTGCAGAGAGAATTCTAAGGATGAGAAACCGCATTATTATAAAAATCAGGTTTAGAGATATATTGTAGTAGATTTTCGTTCCAAATTTTTTAAAAAAATGTAAAGGAAAAAGGGGAGTTTAAGCTTTATGAGGGGAAAAGTGGGGAGGAAAGTTTTTATCCCTCTAAATGTGTGCCAGTTTATTCAATATGAAGGCGATATAGAAGTTCTTCAAATAGTTGTTGGGGATATTAGACAAGAAGAGATTGAAAAGGATAAGTTTTCGTGTGACCAATGCCCCTCGAGAGAAAGTTGTGAAAAACCGTTTTAGACGCTTAAAACTGCTTTTACTTAATAGATAGTTTTTGAGGATGTGATCATGATTATTTTTTTATCTATGTGAGCAAGAAGACTCCATCCGAAGGGGGGATATGATAGCTAGAAACCCTTAAATATCCCAGTTTTTTATACTCTAATAAAACAGGTTCTTGAGCTATATGCTTAATGGCAGGGTTGTCCTGTTTTTGGATTATTTTTAAGGAGGATTAAAAATTTTGGTGTATATACCGAAAGAAATTATGGATTTATTGAAGCCTGGAGAAACACAAAAGGAGGTTGTTAAAGTTTTGGCCACAGCCGACGATAAAGGGGTACCTCACGCGATAATTTTGGGACCTCTTATGGCGATAGATGAAGAAACTCTTGCTTTCGGAATTATCTGGGCTTCAACCACAAAAAAGAACCTTGAAACAACTAAGAATGCGTGTATAATCGTTTATAAGCCGCCTATGACTGCTTGTAGAGTTCATGGAACCTTTGAGGAATATGTAACTTCTGGCCCGTTATTTGATAGATATACAGATGAGCTTAAAAAATGGGATCTGGAGTGCGCTGGCGTCATAAAAATTAAAGTTACTGATGTATGTAGCGCTTCAGGAGGTAAAAGGTGGGGCGAGGATTCTTACTCCTCCAAATCTGTGCCACTTTATTCGACCTGAAATTGAAAGAGAAACTCTTCAAATAGTTGTTGGAGATATCAAGGGGAAAAGATGAAAATACTAGGGTTATACTTAAATTAAATCCATTGCAAAACTAGGTTGCTTTTAGGTCTTCATTGAAAAAATCTGAAAAAACCTTTCTTAAAGGTCCTGGTTTTTAGGGATGTAAGGACTTTTAAAGCCAAAGCTTCCCTGTTTCACAAAGAATGGAAATAAGCTTCTTGAAGGTCCTAATTTCAAATACTCTTTTACTAATTTATTACATAGAATGCATTCTTCATCTTTTTTATGCGTATTTTGACTGAAATTCCCCGCTAGATCGAAAGTATATACGTTTGAAGGTTTTCCACGAATCCATTCTCCATTTTTTCTATGAACAATTTTAAGGACAGCATCCATCATTATAGCGGACACGATTTCTATAGCGGATAGACT
>JAEOSI010000248.1 GCA_016840425.1 Candidatus Wukongarchaeum yapensis | reverse complement strand
ATCTACGCATGTGCTCCAGGAAGTTTTGGTGGGGGATGATACTGGCTGTATTTTTCTTACACTTTGGAACGATCAGTTTGAAGTTGAAGAAAGCCAGGTAATTCTGATTAATAATGGGTATACTAACTTGTTTAAGGGCTCATTGAGGTTAAGTGTAGGACGCTATGGGAAAATCTCATACTTAGAGGGGGAAGATATCGAAGTTAATACTGATGTTAATGTTTCCAATCGTAATTTTGGCCCGAGAGGAACATATAAACGCCCCGTAGACATGAGAAAATCGTGGACAAGGATTAGAAGGGAGAAAAAATAACTTTAAAAGCGAAAACGAAAAATCGATTTGTTTTTAGGGTTTTTAAAATAATCATATCTTTATAGAGTTAGCGGTAGGATATGGGTGTAATTTTAAACTTTTCGAGAAGCGGTCTTGCCTCGTTTATGTTACTTAGTGCTTCTATTTTGAAAGCGTTTTTATAATCTTTTAAATTTAACTTCATCGCGCTTTTTGCCCCGATTGATCTATAGTAATGGGAAACATTATCTTCTACAGGGGCTACGAAAATAACATGTTTATCTACATCTACTATGAGGATAACCGGCGTTGAAGGTGTTGCTCCAACTATCTCCTTTAATTCTCCATCTTCCGTGATCTCTAATATCCTGCTTTTTAACCCGAAAGAAGCATATCTTAAACTGTCCAAAATTTCCCGCATTTTTTCAAAGTCTGCTAAATCATTTTCAGTTTTAATGTTTTGAACCAATCTGCTTAAAAGTGACTCGATAATGCCATAAGATCCAAGTATTTCCCTTAAACGATTTGCCTTGAATAAAATAAATAAAACAGAATCAACACCAAATGTTTGCATTCTCTCATCTTTGGTTACTTTAGCTTCTACAATAAAAGAGTATACTAACGATTGATATTTGTCACTTGTAGGCACAGGAACAGGACCATGAAGCTTATTTTCAGGCACACCATCCGCCAAACCTAAAAGGGTCATGCCTTGAACATTCATGTTTAAAAGGGTAATCTCGTCAAGATCTGGTGGTGCTATACTACATATCATTTGAGGTCCAGCATCTCCCATCACAGAGACTACTAAACCAGCGAACAAAGGCTCTTTAACCTTTTCTTCCATGACGATTACACCCAAAAATCATTAAAAAATAGATTGGAATGTTTTCTTACTACACTAAGTTATTGTTAAATAAACTAAACCCATTGTGAAACTTATTTCTTTCGGTATTTTTGTCCGCTTTTTTACCGGTTTGATCCTCCCTCCTTACTTTTTTGCTTTCTAAGTTTTCCCTTTACTCTGGCAGATTTTGCCCGTTTTATCAAGTGTTATACCATTTCTGAAAGAGGGCAACTTTTTATAGAGATGAAAGATAAATAATTCCGAAAGTGTTTAAAAATTTTGAAATACTAAATTATTATCATGATTTTATCGGGCTTAAATAGTCCCCGTTTTTTGGGCCCGTAGCTCAGACTGGAAGAGCGCTGCGCTTGCATTTTTCTAGGATGGAAACAAGAAACGCAGAGGCCGCGGGTAGCTGATTGTTCATTATTTGAACCATGCTCGCGAATTCAAATCCCGCCGGGTCCATTGGCACCCAGGGTTTTTAAGGGAGATTTACTTCTCCCCGGGCCCTCCATCTATTTTAGCCCCCTAAATTTGCCTATTCCGTAATAATTACGAATATTAGTTATTTAACAGCTTTGCAAGGGATAATTATTATGATTGATAATGGTAGTCCTTTATTTCATATCTCCTTTTTGTTTGAAGTAAAAAATTTTGGTAGAGGTCTAGTAAAAGAAGTTCTTGCAAAAATCCAACTTTATACTTCTCATGGAGTTTCTAAGGCGCGAATTTTGAAATCAATTCCCAAGTGTCGCGAGTTTAAAGATAGACAAGGGAATGTTTTTGGTTTATTTAAGTTGGGCATCCTTAAACCTAAAGCTGTACAAGTATTAAGGGTTGATTTAGAGATTTCTCCTAAGGTGGTGTTACCTCCTACTTCTAGGGATTTTGGGGCTTTGGATGATGTCAGTTTTTTCACTAAACGTAAATATTGTCGACCTTTACACCCCTTTTGGACAGCTGATTCACCGGAAGTTTCGCGGTATGTTTGTTCTATTATTGGGGAAGTTAGGGATGTTTATGAGATTTTTAGGCGTTTTTTCTCCTTTTTAGATGGTTTCATTTTTCGTGAGAATTTGCGTACACGTCGCGGTGCTTTAAAAACCCTCGAAGCTCGGTATGGTGATTGCGATGAGTTTTCTGATCTCTTTATTACTTTTTGTAGGGCTGTAGGGATCCCTGCAAGGAGAATAACAGGCTTGTTTGCAAGACCTAATAACCCTGCGAATCACGCTTGGGCTGAAGCTTTAGCCCCTAAAATCGGCTGGCTTCCTTTTGATCCTGCCCTTCGTTTTTTTGCCTGTTCCACGCCTCTTCACATACCGCGTAAATTGGAGGCTACAAATTGTGAAATATCCGATTTTAACCTTCGTTACAAGGGGCAAAAGGGCGCTAATGTGAAAATTTATCCTGTTAATATGAAGCCAAAAATTAAACGCATTAGTTAACATCATGGAATGAAACCAAAATTTTTTTATGTACTAAGATAGTAGGTACATAATAACTGGAATTTGTTTTCACAATTCACTTTCTTCTTATTTTTCAGTTTTTGGTGGCGTAGTTAAATGGGAAAGAAAAAAGAAAAAACGGAAATAGACTCTAGACTAGCCCAGAAAATGCTTGAAACCTTAAGAATTTTCTCCGAAGCTAGTAAA
>JAEOSI010000247.1 GCA_016840425.1 Candidatus Wukongarchaeum yapensis | reverse complement strand
TATCCTCCTTAATTTTAGGAACGCTTACCAAAAATATAATGCGGCAACTAACGGCACAGATAAGACTATTTACACCTATATGGGAAAACTACTGGCGAACTACGGAAATGCTACTTTTTCAGGATCAGGCGTTCTGTCGCCCTTATCCAATGATCCAGACTACGAAATAATAGGCTTAGGAACAAGGATATTCTTAGGAGGAACTCAAGGATACGTTATCGGTGAAGGAACTCAGCACAACCCAAAGAAAGGTTTTGGCACAATAATGGTCAGAGGAGACGCTAAAAAGATGAATACTGAATACATAAGAGGTGCATGTTTCACAAAGTATGGTACAACACTCTACGTGGGGCTAGGAATACCGATCCCGATACTCAATCCAAGTCTTGCAAAAAAAACGGGGATAAGCGATGAGGATATTGAAACATCCCTTGTGGACTATGGTGTACCTAAATTAAACCGCCCAGTACTGCGTAAAGTTAGTTATGCTGAGTTAAAGTCAGGAAAAATTGAAATAAACGGTAAAGAAGTAAAAATTTCTCCCCTATCAAGTCTTAACCAAGCTAGAAAGATAGCTGAAAAATTAAAAGAGGAGATAGAAAAAGGAAAGTTTTTCTTATCAGAACCTGTTGAAAAGCTTCCTACAGACACGGTTTTCAGCCCGATGAAGCCTGAAAAAGAAGCAATTCCCTTCGTTAGACAAGTTATGAAGCCTGCAGTTACGTGCAAAGAAAACGACTCTTTAATGGAAGTAGCGAAAAAAATCGTGGAAAAAGATGTTAATCATATAGTTATCGTGAATGATGAGGGAAAACTTGAAGGTATTGTGACAAGTTTTGACGTGACTCGAGCTGTAGCTTTAGGTGAAACAAGTTTGGAAAAGATAATTGTGAGGAAAGTTATCACGGCAGACCCTAATGAAAGCGTTGCTGTAGCAGCAAGAGTGCTTGATTCCTATAATATAAGCGCTTTACCGGTGATAGATCATACGAATAAGGTGTTTGGAATAATTACTGCGGAAGACGTTTCAAGGCTTCTTGCGAGATGAAAAGCGTGTAAAATAAAAAAAAGAAAAAAGAGGTGTTTTAGAGATGGTTAGGCTATTTGTAAGGTTTTCTCCTGAAAAGGCAGAGGAACCGGTTACCGCCCATGTGATAAAAGAAACAGGAGCAACTATGTCGATTTTAAACGCAAAGATGGATCAGAGCGGTGGAGAAATGCTGATCAACGTCGACTCTAGTAATGTCGAGGATGTTATAGAAGCTTTTAGAGCGCATGGCGCGGAGTGTAACAGGAAGAGAGGGATCTTCCAAGTGGATGAAAATCTTTGTATATATTGTGGTGGTTGTTACAGTCTATGCCCTGTAGAAGCCATAATGTTTGAAGCGGATTATAAACTGATCTTTCTTGATGAGAAATGCATTGCTTGTAAAAATTGTGAAGACGCATGCCCGGTAAAAGCAATAAAAATCCTTACATAAAAGTAGATTAGGATAAATATAAAAAAAAGAGCAGAAGGTTTAATAGACCAGTTTTTAAATGCTCTTTTACTGTTTTTTTTATTATTTTGTTCATTTTTTATTCTGGTCTAGGTTTTTGAGCAACCAAAGCTATGGGTATTGAGGATTCCTTCCACTCTGCTAATCTACCCATTAACCCGTAATCTAAGCCGCTTTTACCTAAGGAACCAATGACCAGAAAAATAGTGCCCGCAAGAGACTTTTCCCACAAGAGACTTACCCAAGAGCTACTACGGTTAACAACTTCCCTCGATATATCTAAAGGTGGTCTTCCAGAGGTTGCATAAAGATCTTCAAAATCACTAAAAATTACAAAACTGAGAGCAAAATCGTTGATGTTTTCATGGGCTTCAGTGAAAGCTTGTAGATCGTCATTTACCGCGATGGATTCACTTTCCCCTGTAAAAACCCTTACAAACCAATCGCGACCGATGAGTAGAGAGGATCTTTCTTTCCGTCTTAGATCGGTGAAAAGGTTAAAGGTTGTAGGCTCCCTGGAACCTGTGATAATCTCTTGTGATAGAGGCATGGTAAAAGGTCGTTCAGCATCAACCATGAACAAAATCTCAAAACTTTTAATTAAAAATTGGGGTCTAAAAAAAGTCAACTCAAAGAGACCAAGATTTTCAACTAGAGCAATTACAACCCTGTTAGAGCGATAGCTTAGGGATTCAGGCAAATATACCGGCGAAGGTAAAAAGTCGGGAAAATCAGCGCCTAACCACTGCTCTATTGTAGCAGGAAAAGAAACCGGCGTGATGGCTATGGCTGGAAACTCTCCCATCATCTCTTCTTCTTCCTTCTCACTCAATATTCTCGCCACCCAAAAAACCAAAACTATTTTTATACTGTAGAATATTTCAAGAAACTCAATAACATTCTATGATAAAAGTATTTCTCTTAATTAGATAGAAAAAAGCCAAAATTATTCATTTAATTAGAGGTTTCCTTTATACGTTGGTATAAAAAGAGATGTTTCATAATAACTTTAGAAAAAAAGAAAAAAAATCAAGAGCATAAAATTTTAAGCCTAACAAGTTACTTAAATGAAAGTTAAAAATTATAACTGTTAAAACGTTTAAAAAGCACTAAGACTTGGATCAATCTCAAACGATATAAGAGTGAAAGGAGTAATGATGATGCCGGTGGAAGACACGTTAGAAAACATGTATAAGTGCATATGCCCCTCCTGCCCAAGTTTTGCAGGCAAACCATACTTTTATTGCGCCAAGGGAAAAGCTGAACATCCCCCACTACATGAAGGCTGTTATTGTAAAAACTG
>JAEOSI010000246.1 GCA_016840425.1 Candidatus Wukongarchaeum yapensis | reverse complement strand
TATATCGCGTCCGGGGTTAGGCACGAACTCTTGTAAATAAAGCACACCTCTTTCTTTCAGTAACTCTGCGAGTTTCGGCTTTGACTCAGGTTGAGTGCTTTCAAGTTTGATTATTCCTTCCCCCTGACTTCCAAAAATTGGTTTCACGACGACAATTTCAAATTTTTCGATTGTTCTCAGCGCAACTTCTAATTCGGAAGTAACCGTGGTGCGTGGAATAGGGAGGTGAGCGAGTTTGAAAAGGTAAAATGAAAAGAACTTGTTTGCTGCATTCTGGATTGCCGTGGGCGAGTTCAAAACGGGAATATTTGAGTTTTCAAACTGTCGAAGCAGGTCGAATTTAAAAGAAATCTGTTCAAGTGCCAAACTTATGCCAACGTCTCGGACAAGGATGGCATCAAGTTCCGTGTCTTTTAAATTCGCATCGAAAATGGAAAATTCAGAAGTAGATATGGATGCGCTTAAAGTTGAGAGGTTTATCAGTAAGGCTTTTGCTCCCCTTTTGCGGATGTTTTTCAAGAATGCACTCGCAGTCCAGTCGTCAGGGTCGGTTAGGACTATGCCTATTTTTTTCTTTCCATCTTTTGTATTTTGGTTTGGGTTGCGCATTTTTGGTTTTGGCTTTGTTCTATCTTTTCAAAACCTCGTCCGGATATTTATCTTTCATCAAATCCGCAAAACTCCTTAAACTCCTTAAATTTATCTAATTCGCGCCCTTGTTTCTTTTCATATGCGTCTATAACAAATTTGAAGATTTCTTTATTCTCAAGCTTTAGATGCATGAACTTTAAAATCTCACATATTCTTTTTTTCAAGTTAATATTTTCATTCATCATACCTATTCGAATCAAAGAAATGAGCGTTTCCCTTGAAGCCTTCTCTAATCTATTCTCTATTGATATATTAGCGAGTTCTTCGATTATCGTGATGATATTTTCTGTAACTTCTAACGCCTCGTCTGTTTCTCTATTTGCATTGGTTCCCTCAATTTTTTCTGAGAAGCTAACTCTATAATTGTTCTCAATTCCTTCCAAGAAGCTAAATATGTGGCTAGTAGGTTCATCCAATCCTTTTAATGCACAAGAAATCCCAATTTCCTTCAGACACGAGCATATCCAAATAGTTTCAAGTTTTTTAGAGTCAATTGCTGTACCGTATCCTCGGTTTCCGATGCTAGAAATCAGTACATGTAAACATTTTGCAACTTTTGTAAAATGTTCCTTTACATCTTCTTTTAATTTGTGATTTTTCTTTACCGCCTCTATTCCAATATCAACAACGTAGTCTATAATTCGATCTATTTTGAAACACTTATCCTTATCAATAATTTCTAATGATTTTTCGAGAATATCTTTGATTGCATTATTGTATTGCCAATCCTCAAAATATACATCTTTTTGAATAAGTTCTGTCACTATGTTACGTATTGCTCCCATAAAATATTGCATCGAAAAAATCTTCTCTTCTTTGGACAAACGTGAAAAATCATTGGTTATTACAAATATATCATCAAACATTCGTAAAACTCCCTCTTCATGGGATTTTATCAAAAGGTTTCCTCTAGCATCCAATATTGATTTGGTCGCTTTGTCCCATCTTCTTTCAATTATTCTTTTGCCAACATTACTTAAGACTTCTTTAATTTCTTTGCTAATTTCGTCATAATTATCTGTCGTATTTGGTATTCCTATTCCAGTACTATACATCCTATCACTTTTGAATAGTGCTATTTCATCCTCAAGTACTTCGATCCATCTGCTTTCAATTGCTTTTAACCCTACTTTTCCTAAAGATTCTGTTATTTCTATTACAGCGGACTCATCATTTTCGCTAAGAGCAATCTCTGTTAATCTGGAAATCTTACCGGTATAATATTTCACAATTTCAAGTTTATCCTTACCATCAATACTTGAATCAATTCTGTTCAAGTTTAGTTTTTCTAGTGCTTCTAGTCCAACTTTCAGAGTGTGGAGGTCATTAGCTCTTAGGGCTTTGTTCAGGATATCTACAACTGGTAAAATCGTATCCCGCTTAAGGCTTTCCACATCGTCATTTTTGATTTTAACTATTCCTTGAATAATTCTTTCTGGCTTAAGTTGGTCTATTGTCTTATACGCATAAGGAAATAAAGAAATGAAAGAAATAAAACTTAAAAAAACACTAATGTCTATCCACGTCTCTAAAAATTCTACGGTTTCTTCAGTGAGCATTCTTAATAAAACTAAATCGTAAAGTATCGAGGATCCATAGATTATCAAGAGGCACCAAAAAGCCCTGCCTTTTAAAAACAAATCAAAAACCCTAGCGCTCCCAAATTGTGCTGAAAGCTGGAAAGCAACAAAAGAAAAACCCACAACGATAGCTAGAATTGCCGCTAAGGCTTGAGCCATAGCACTTAATAAATATCTAGAGCTATCTAGCGAAGTATTTAAAAAAATACTTTCGCCAAATTGATAAAAAATGGTCATAATAAAAATAAACAAAATCGCTATGAATAACAGCAAGTAAATCAGATAAGACTGAGAAGTAAAACTTTTAATTCTTTTAATCCTATTATTAATCATCCAAAACTCCCCCTTAAAGCCATATAACCTACATCTAACCAAAAACTCTTTAAGATTTCGCTTCTCTCACTCATGTTCACTATTAATGAAAGATGCGTTTTGATATATAAATATTTGCACTAACACAGTATCTCCGAAAGAAGAAGGTAGCCATGCATGGTAAGGTAAATCGGGCTGGAGCAAACTAGTTCTGTGACTTATCATGAGATGTGGAGACTTGGATTTGTTAGCTTGTTCCCGGGCAAAAAGCGAAGGTTTT
>JAEOSI010000058.1 GCA_016840425.1 Candidatus Wukongarchaeum yapensis | reverse complement strand
CGGAAATTTTTGCCGCTTCTTCTGTCAGAGCCATAAGGTCTTTACGAGAGATTGTTGAAAGCCTGAAATTCCTACTTCCAGCCATTAACTGTTGTAGCCCCGTTTTTATCTTTTGACAGAATGTATAGACACCTATTGCACCCAAGGGCATGTTTTTTATTTCCTCACCGTACTTATTTTCCAGCTCCTCATAACAAACAAAAATTTCTTCAACTGTGTTTCCATGTCTTGAAACAGTCTTAGGTAAGTTGCCTTCGCTTAACCAATTTCCGATGTTTTTCCCCACCATACCTGGAATCATCAAAGCTCTTCCCATGCAAACCGCCTTTAAATATGGACTACCCATGGCAATTGCTTTGAAAACTCCATCTTCTGTGGAAAATCCGCCGGCCATAGCGATATCTGGAACCCTTATTCCCCTTTTAGAGAGTTTTTCGCAGAACTTATAGGTAAGAGATTCAAGGTAGAAAGTCGGGATACCCCACTCGTTCATCATTGGCCATGGACTCATTCCTGTGCCACCAGGAGCACCGTCTATTGTAAGAAGGTCTATCCTTGCTTCTGCCCCGTAACGTAATGCCATAGCAAGCTCTACTGCGGAATAAGCTCCGGTCTTAAGCGTGACTCTCTTAAATCCAAGACCACGAAGACGATCTACTTCCTCCAGAAATGCTTCCCGGCTTACAAAACCTAAACGAGAATGTCGCTCAAATTCCTCAATCGCTCCTTTTTTGTATGCTTTTTGATTTTCAGGAAGCGTTGGATCGGGTAGAACAATATATCCCCTATTTTTAAGCTCAAGAGCTCTTTCTAGTGTGCTAACCTTTATTTCACCACCGATACATTTAGCGCCTTGACCCCATTTCAGCTCGATAGTCTCAAGATTATGTTTTGACGATACGTATTCTGCTACCCCAAGCCTTGTATCTTCTACATTCATCTGGACAAGAAGTTCACCGTAACCATCGTAAAACCGCCTATAAGTCTCTATTCGACGATCCATCTCCGGAGACTTCTTAACCTTACATTTACTATCCACTTCAAGGTCGGAATCCACTCCACACACATTTTCACCACATACGACCGTAATACCCGAAATAGCACCTCCTACTGCGAAATGTTCCCAGTTCTTTCGGGCTATATCTGTAGAACCCAATGCACCTGTGAAAATGGGTATGCGTATCCTAACCTTTTTTCCCCATCCATACTCTGTTTCAGTATCGACTTTGGTGAAAAGTGCCGTATCAGGACCAGCTTCAACCTCTTCAGGTAAGCCTTTTGCTCCAACAGCATAACCTTGGATATTCAGATGAGAATAATCCACAGGATAGTTTTTGTCTGAACCTGAAGTTATTTCCCCGAAAGGCTTTGGATAGAGCATCTCACGGCCTCTGAATGAGGACATAAAAATCTCACAACCGCCTTTACATCCGTCAAGACAAGTTGTGCAAATCCCAGACATAGGAACAACGCTTCTTGAACGATTATATGTTTTCGTCGCTTCATTAGCATTTGGTTGCCTTAAATTCATCATAAACCACCTTCAAATGTTTTTTATTTTAAAGTAATCAGTCTAACAACTATTTACCGAAATTCTTATAGAAACTTTTATAACTTAAAGTACGTAACCTCGTCTTCCGACTTATTAATTAAAAAATTTTCGATCAGAAAAAAAGCGAAAAGAATTTAAAACTTAAGTGTAAAGAACTTCTTGCAAAAACTCTTAATAGTTTTCTTTTCCCTTTCTTACGGGTTCAAAATTTTATGGAGTGAAAGATTTTGAGGAGGTATCGTTCTCTTCAGGAACGGAGGGATAGCCAGGTACACGGTTAGTCCGTGTTCCGAATGTGAATTAAGCGAATGCATACTGCTTTTGGTGAACAATCTACTAACCAAGAAACAACGCTCTCTTTTGCTCGCTGTTGCTGAAAAAAATGTTGAAAATAATACTCTCAGCCGTCTTATAAGGAAACTTTCCTCAGAGTTTAACATGCCTTTATCAACTGTTCGCTGGAATCTAAAAATATTAAAAAAAGCAGGCTTGATCATCGCAGGAGACAAGAATAATAAAGGCATAAGGGTTCGTTTAACCGCGCTAGGCATCATCGTTTATGAAAGCCTAAAAACTGAAAAAATAGAGCAAAAAATGTTATCCAAAAATGATAAAAATCCCCTTATAATCAACTTGATAACTCTAAAATAATGCACAAAATTATATGATAATAAAAAAAAACAGCTACAAAACCGTAATATGACAGAAACAACAGGATGTGATAAAAAAGTGCCATTTATGAAAGGTGCAAAAGTCATAGCTGAAAGCCTTAAACGGGAAAAAGTAAAAAACATCTTTGGCATAACTGGCGGAGCTATAATGATCCTTTACGATGCACTTCAAGAATATGAAAAAGCGGGCGAATTAAACAACATACTCTGTCGACACGAACAAGTCGCAGCCCACGCAGCCGAAGGTTATGCGCGGGCAAGCGGAGAAGTAGGCGTTTGCATGGCAACATCAGGTCCAGGAGCCACCAACCTTGTAACAGGTATCGCAGACGCGTGGATGGATAGCTCTTCAGTAGTCGCTTTAACCGGCCAAGTCGCCACTTCTCTTATAGGAGGTGATGCCTTTCAAGAAGCAGACATAATAGGCATCACGATGCCAATAGTTAAAAGTAGCTTTCAGATCCGTCGCGTTAAGGATATACCCCTAATTATTAAGATGGCTTTTCAGTTAGCCAGAACGGGAAGACCTGGCCCTGTCTTGGTGGATCTGCCAAAAGATATACAGGTAGGCGAGGATGAAGTCTATTTTTATGAAGGAGAATTAGAGATCGCCGGTTATAATCCCAATATTAAAGGCCATCCCTTACAAATAAAAAGGGCGGCCAAGGCTTTGCTTGAAGCAGAAAGACCTTTAATAATAGCCGGAGGGGGAGTTACCGCTTCTAATGCAAGCCCTGAATTAATAGAGCTAGTGGAAATGCTCGGCATTCCCGTCGTAACAACTTTAATGGGAAAAGGAACAATTCCTGAAGACCATCCTTACTGCCTTGGAATGGTGGGCATGCATGGGAAAATGTGTGCCAACTTAAATATAAACAAAGCAGACGTTATTTTAGCGGTGGGTATGCGGTTTGATGACAGGGTTACAGCAGACCTTACAACATTTCTTACCGAGTCGAAAATAATCCATATCGATATAGATAGCGCTGAAATAAGTAAAAATGTATTAGTGGATTACCCTATAGTGGGTGATGCAAAAACAGTGTTGAGACAATTAATTGAAGGATTAAAAACCCTTATCACTTCTTCAAGCTCCAACAGTGATAAAAAGACTGCTTGGCAAAAAAGGATTAAAGAGATGCGGGAAGCATGTGACTGCTTGGAAGAGTACGAACCAGTAACACCGATAAAACCCCAATACATAATGAAAGAACTACAAAAAGTCCTTGACGACGACAGCATCGTCGTAACAGGTGTCGGAAGGAATCAGATGTGGGCAGCGCATCATCTACGTATTAGAAAGCCAAGAAGGTTCATTTCTAGCGGGGGACTAGGCACTATGGGGTTCGGTTTTCCAGCATCCCTTGGTGCAAAAGTGGCTAAACCCGACTCATGGGTCGTCGACGTTGATGGGGATGGTTCCTTCTTGATGACGCATCAAGACCTTGCTACAAGTTTTGTGGAAAACATACCCGTAACAGTTATAATCCTTGATGACAGATCTCTTGGAATGGTCAGACAGTGGCAGAGCTTGTTTTTCGAGAAAAGATTCGTGGAAACAGATCTTGGAACCGTGCCAGATTTTGTTAAAATTACAGAAGCTTACGGCTTAGAAGGCATAAGAATTGAAAACCCGAGCGAAATAGGACCAGCGCTTAGAGAGGCAAAGAAAGCAGATCACACTGTTGTTATCGACATTGCAGTTGATAAGAATGAAAACGTTTTTCCCATGGTTCCTGCAGGAGGAAGCACAGATCAACCTATCCCATGCGAACCATGGCCAAGGAGGTATAAAAAATGACCTCTAATAGCAGAAAAGATGGAAACGAAAACCAGGTAAGAAAACACATTATCGCTTTTATAGTTGAGGATAGGCCGGGAGTCATGGCCAGAGTTACTGGATTAATCAGGAGAAGAAACTTTAACATAACCCAGATAAGTGTCGCTCGCACCCAAATAGAAAATTATACCCGAATGACTTTTGTTGTTCAAGGCGATTCTAGGACGTTAGAACAGGCGATAAAACAGTTAAGAAAGCAGGTTGAAGTGTTAAAAGTTTCAGAGCTAAAACCTCAAACCTCCGTTGTGCGAGAGCTTGCCCTTATAAAAGTGAAATCTCCAGATGTTAACGCGAGAAACGAGATCATCCAGTACATAAACATTTTTCGAGGCAACATAATAGATATAAGCCCTACTTCCTTGATTTGCGAGATTACAGGAGATAGCGAGAAGATAGACGCGTTTTTAAAACTTATGAACTCCTTTGGAGTCATAGAGGTAGCAAGGACAGGTATAACTGCCCTTGTAAGAGGCTCTGAAGCAAGGCCAAAAATACCAGAAACACCCTACCTAGACTACGTTTAAAACGAAAAAGCAAAGAACACAAAAAACATAAAATAAACCTTTTTAAAATAAATAAAAACCAAATAAACAGAAAAAACCAGGATAAAAAAGGGAAAAATCAAAGAATTTACCTTCAAAGTATTTTTTACTTTTATGTTATCTTTTAGGAATTTTATTTTTGTGAGCGTGATTCTTTATGTCTGGAGAAAAGAAAATTTGGCGTGATGAAGACGTTGATTTAAAAATTCTTAGCGGAAAAACGATAGTAGTAATAGGTTACGGTAACCAAGGAAGAGCTCAAGCCTTAAACATGCGCGATTCAGGCCTCCAAGTAATCATAGGCGCAAGAGAAGGAGGTAAAAGCTGGAACCAAGCAAAAAAAGAAGGTTTCAACGTTTACCCCATAAGCGAAGCTGTAAAAAAAGCAAACATAGTCCAAATACTCATCCCCGACGAAGTACAACCCTCAGTCTATGAATCAGAAATACATAAAAATCTAAAAGACGGCGCGGCTTTAGGATTCAGCCACGCTTTCAACATCCATTTCAAACAAATAATACCCCCAAAAACCGTCGACATTATAATGATCGCCCCAAAAGGACCTGGAAGGGCCGTCCGTAGCGAATATGAAGAAGGCAGAGGTATACCCGCCCTAATAGCAGTAGCCCAAGACACTACAGGAAACGCTAAAAACATAGCTTTAGCCTATTCAAAAGCAATAGGGTCTACAAGGCGAGGCGTCCTAGAAACAACATTCAAAGAAGAAGTAGAAACAGACCTTTTTGGAGAACAAGTGGTTTTATGCGGCGGTGTAACCGAACTAATCAAAACAGGCTTCGAAACTCTAGTAGAAGCGGGATATCAGCCAGAAGTCGCTTATTTTGAGTGTTTAAATGAGTTAAAACTCATAGTGGATCTAATATACGAGAAAGGCATCGAAGGAATGTGGCAAGCCGTATCTAACACGGCAGAATACGGTGGAAGAACCAGGGGGAAAAGAATAATCACAGAAGCCACCCGAACTGAAATGAAAAAACTTCTAAACGACATCCAATCTGGTAGATTCCCCGAGGAATGGGTTTCTGAGTATAGAGATAAACAGGGTGAGAACTTGAATCGTTTGCGCAAGGAAGAAAGAGAGCATTTAATCGAGCAAGTAGGTTCAAGAATACGCAAGCTTATCGGCATGGAGCCTTGAGAAAGTAGTTAATAGCATCCACATAAAAAATGGTAAACAAAAGTCTCTTTAGGTATTTTTTAATTTGGAATATAACCCTTTACTTTTTTTAAAAGAAGAAAAAATATGAGGGTTTTAAAACTATAATATTGTTGAGATATTTTTAATTTAATGCTTAGTTCGGTGAAATATCCTTTTTTTCTTTTTATTCTTCTTTCTTTTTCTTTTCTTTCTTCTTTTCTTTCGGCAGTCTTTCAAGTATTGATTCGTTTATTTTAAAGTTTAGGATTATGAAAATTCCTGCTAAAATGCCGAAAATCCACCCGATAAATATGTCGCCTATACCTTCATCTGCTAAGGGGACTAATGTGCCGATAAGTACCAGCAGGCCTCCAATAAAGTAGATCGTTTGCATTAAATCATCGTTGATCCTAATATGGCTCTCCACAAGCCCTATTACGATGGCTAAAAGCCCTATAATGGCAATAAAGTAAGCGAAAAAGTTAATGTCTGCCATGTCAAAACCGTTATAGGAAATGTTGGTACCCTTCACATCCTTGTACCAAGGTGTTACCATGCAAACCAGAGCTAAAAGCCCTCCAATTACTATGGATAGGTTGAAACCTTTTTTTTCTGGAAATATACTCGAAGGTTTTATAGGGGCCATTATCTTTCACCATAAAAGTGATTTTCTTACATAAAAGGGTTTTAACTATTTAAATAGATCGTTTGCTAATAATTTTTTGAGGTGTATCTGTGTTGTCTGTTGATTCCGAAAAAGTGGTTTTGAAGCGGTTATTTGACCTTATAAAAAAGAATGCATTAATTTTTGGGAAGTTTACTCTTGCTTCTGGGGAGGAGAGCACCTATTATTTTGATATTAAAAAAGCAGTTTTTGACCCCGAAACGATCGATCTAATAGCAACTGCAATTTTAGACCGTTTAAAGGATGAAGATTTTGATTTTTTAGGCGGGATGGAAGTAGGCGCCATACCTCTCATTGCTGCGGTAGTTTTGAAAAGTTTTAAAGAAGGAAGGCCGATTAGTGGGTTTTTTGTGCGTAAAAAGCTAAAAGATCATGGGACAAGAAAAAGAGTTGAGGGATGGGTCGAAAAGGGTTCAAAGGTCATATTGTTAGAAGATGTCACTACAAGTGGTACTTCTATAATGGAAGCAATAGGTACAGTAGAAGAAATGGGTTGTACTGTGAAAAAAGTAATAACAATAATTGATAGAGAAAAGGGAGCAGAAGAACGATTAAAATCCCTTGGAATAGAATTTTACGCTCTTTTCAAAAAAAGCGATTTCGGCGTCTAAAAAACACCTATTTTATTCTTTGTTATACGTCAAGTTTTTAATTTGCGCAGATTAGTATATCAAGCCTAATCATGAACCTTCCAATATCATAGTTTTATAATGTTTTAATTGTGGATTAAACGGTGGAATTTTTATGAGAAAAGAGGATTTATTATTGGCGATACCTGGGCCTGTACCTATTGCTCCTTCGGTTTATAGGGCGATGATAAGGCCTGTTATAGGTCATAGAACCCCGCAATTTAGGGAGCTTAATAAGCAGGTTCACGAAATGTTGAAAGAGGTTATGTGTACAAAAAACGATGTTTTTGTTTTGGCTGGAACCGGAACATTAGCGATGCAGGCTTCAATATCAAATCTTGTAGCTCCGGGTGATGAAGTTTTAAACTTGGTTAACGGAAAGTTTAGTAGTCGTTTTGTGGAAATAACTGAAACTTTTGGCGGAAAATCGATAGTCTATGAAGTTGAAGACGGTAAAGCTATAAAGTCTCCTGATGTGGAAAAGGCTCTTGAAGAAAATCCTAACATTAAGTTTGTGACAATGACTTTAAACGAAACTTCGACAGCGATACTAAACCCCGTCTGGGATATAGGGAAAATAACCAGAAAGCAAGGTAAAATCCTTATAGTGGACGGCGTAACTGCTGTTGGGGGTGACTATGTTTACGCTGATGAGTGGAACATAGATGTCCTCGTAGCAGGGTCACAGAAATGTTTGGGCATACCGCCGGGCTTGAGCACTATAATGGTAGCTCCAACCGCTTGGGAAGTGATCAATAAACGGGAAACTATCTATGATTACTACGCAAATCTCAAAAAGTATAAGAAGTCTTACGAGAAGGGTGGAGATACTCCTTTTACCCCTGCAGTAACCTTAGTACAAGGATTACACGAGTCCTTAAGGTTGATTCTTGAAGAAGGGCTTGAGAATCGAGTGAAACGTCACAGGCTCATGACAAAGGCCGTAAGAGAGGGATATAAAGCCATGGGGCTCCAACTTTTAGCAGAAGAAGAATACACCTCAAACACAATAACAGCCGTAAAATACCCTGAAAATATCGAAGACAAAGAATTCCGCTCAAAAATGGAAGAAAAAGGGATCCTCGTGGCAGGCGGTCAAGAAAAAGTAAAAGGAAAAATATTCAGAATAGCATCAATGAACCTATGCACCCAAAGAGAAGTACTAACAATCTTGGCAACTTCAGAAATCATATTGAAAGAACTCGGCTACGACCTAGAACTTGGAAGCGGAACAATAGCCGCAGAAAAAACACTCCTCAAAGGTTAAAAATTAAAGCTGTGAAAACAAAACAAATTTTTCTAAAATTTAGCATTTTTTTTCTCATTCTATCTTTTTCTCTTCTCTTCAAATAGCAGGGTTTTTTCCTAAATATCGTCTTTTAGTAAGGTTAAAATATTACTGATGTTTATTGCCATAAAAACTATGGACGGAGGAATTAATAGAATGTCTGAAAAAAAGGATTTTTCTTTGACCGAGATTAATAAGGCGCCAGAACCTTTAACTGATATGGCCAGAAAACATTTGCCGTTAATAACCGCACCAGATAGTGTAAAAGCAGGGGAGACTTTCGAAGTTAAAATAAAAGTGGGCGGAATCGATGGTGTCGAACACCCAAATATGCAAGGCCACTGGATAAACTTTGTACAGCTTTTCGCAGGAGATATCCCGATTACGCGGGTGGAATTTGCCCCTGTTGTAAGCGATAAATATGAAACCACTGTAAAACTAACCTTGGAAAAAACGACCACGTTAAAAGCACGTGAGTACTGCAATCTTCACGGTATCTGGGAAAGCGCTCCAAAAGAGATAAAAGTACAATAAAAAAAGTAAGAAAAAATAACAAAAAATCAAAAATAAAATCCCAAAACAATTCTTTTTTTTACTTTAAAAATTAAAAAAGGGAAAGGGTGTAAACCCGCTAAAAATTATAAGAGGATTTTTTTATTTAAGGCAGCTTTTTTAAGGTGTTTTCATGTTCTAGTTACCGTGGGATTTGTTTCTACCCCAACCTTCTAGGAAAGCTGAATCCATAATGATAGCAGCGTTTACTCTCTCAAGATATGCTAGTTTCTTTCTTGTTCACTTTTAATCTATTTTTATAGCTCTCTCTTTTTCATTAATTCCATATCTCTTAAGAGGGTTTCTAGGTCTTCTTCATGCTCCACTTCGTCTTCAAGTATTTCTACTATCATATGGTGGGTAATCGGATCTGCATGACTCATTTCAAGGATCTTTTTATAAACTTCGATTGCACATTGCTCGCCTTTTATATTTTGTTCTAATACAGGTCTTACGTACGGGTCTTCGGGAGCCTCGTACCCGCAGTTGGTCATGTTATACCAGTCTTCTGGTTTAAGTATAGGCGTACCACCTAGCTGTATTATCCTATCTACAAGCATTCCTGCATGCCTAAGTTCATCATTTGCATGTTCTTCAAGTTCGGCAGCTACTGCTCCTCTCATAGGACCTTCGACTATCTTTGCACCCAACCAATACTGGTAGTATGCAAGCCATTCATCCGCTAATGCTTTGTTAAGCGCCTCAATAAGCTTTTCAACATCCATTCCTACAATTTCTCTACCTTTTGTTCCCATCCAATCATCTCCTATCTTCTAACAATTTTTTGATGACTTAAGTTTTCATGGAAAAGTGTTTTCAAATTATTTAAAGTGTTTTTTTTCAAAAATATCTATGTTCAATGTCTTAGGTTTTTTTCCTGCTTCTTTCCTCTCTTATAATCTTTTTTAAAAAGTTTTTCCTACTTTTTGTTTATGCTGTTATTTTTTTTAGGTATGAGTTTTTCCTTAATTTTCTTTGTGGGGTTTTTATTTTTGTTAACCGTTCTTTTATCTCGGTTTCTGCTAGTTTGATTTCCAGTTTTCTTTTAGGTATGTCTATTTTTATGATGTCTCCGTTTTCTATAGCGGCTATGGGGCCTTTTTCGGCGGCTTCTGGCATAATATGACCTATACATGGCCCCCTTGTTCCTCCGCTGAATCTTCCATCCGTTATGAGCGCTACACTGTCGCTTAACCCCATGCCAGTTATTAGGGCAGTGGGGGCAAGCATTTCTCTCATACCCGGTCCTCCTTTAGGTCCCTCGTATCTTATAACGGCCACATCCCCTCTCTCTATTTCGTTATTTTTTATGGCTTTTACCGCTTCTTCTTCGGAATTATAAACTTTTGCCGGTCCTTCATGTTCCATTATTTCAGGCGCTATCGCTATCTGTTTCACTACTGCGCCTTCAGGGGCTAGATTTCCCTTTAGGACTGCTATTCCTCCTTCTTTATGAACGGGGTTTTCAACAGGCCTTATAATATCTTCATCTTCTACTTCATAATTTTTTACAAGTTCTTTGAGAGTTTTGCCGGTGCAAGAAAGAACGTCTAGGTGTAGCATTTTTTCAAGTCTTTTAAGGATCGCTGGCATGCCTCCCGCTTTATGAAAGTCAAGCATCATGTAGGGGCCTCCTGGCCGTAAGTCACAGATATGCGGGGTTTTTCTGCTAATCTCGTCGAAAAGCTCAAGTGGAAGCTTTATATCAAGTTCTAAAGCTATTGCTGGCAGGTGAAGCACGGTATTTGTGCTACCTCCTATCGCCATATCTACCATTATCGCGTTTTCGAAAGCTTCCTTGCTCATGATCTGGCTCGGAATTAACCCTTCTTTTATCATCCCGACTATTCTTTTACCGCTTTCACGGGCAATTTTTACCTTTGCTGAATCAACTGCATGGGTTGAAGCGCA
>JAEOSI010000057.1 GCA_016840425.1 Candidatus Wukongarchaeum yapensis | reverse complement strand
TCCTTCTTCTTCTGCTAAGGCATTAAAAATAGAGAAAAAACCTATAGAAGCTTTTGTAAAAGCTTGTGAGAGAAAATTCAGCTTAAAATTCAAAAATATTCCAAAAAATCAGCATGAAGTGGACGCCGTTCTTGCCGCTTTAACCGCAAAATTTTACCTTTTGGACAAGTGTAGAATATATGGGAAAGAAGGGGAAGAGATAATTCTTCCAAGCACCTAATGTTGCTTAAAACCTTCCGCTATGATGTTTAAAGCTTTTTCAAGTTCTTCTTCTTTTATTACGAGGGGAGGTATGACTCTTATGACTTTTTCTGCTGTGTATGTGATTAAAATGCCTTTCTTAATCATTTCTAAACACAGTTTTTTTGCGTCTTTAGAAACTTCTATGCCGATAAGTAGTCCTATTCCACGCACATCTTTTATAATTTCTAAGTCTTCCTTAAGCTCTTTTAGTTGTTTAACGGCTTTTTTACCCAGTTCAGCGGCTCTTTCAGATAGGTTTTCTTCGACAACGATCTTCATGGCTTCAAGGGATAAGGCGCAAGCCAGTGGGTTTCCGCCAAAAGTTGTTCCGTGGGCGCCGTGATCGAAAGCTTTTGCGATCTCTTCTTTTGCGATGCAGGCTCCAGAAGATATTCCTCCTCCTAAAGCTTTAGCAAGTGGCATTATGTCTGGGACAACGTTCCAGTGTTCTCCTGCCCAAAGTTTGCCTGTGCGTCCGAACCCTGTCTGCACTTCATCAAAAATGAGCAGTATTTCTTTCTCATCACAGAGTTCTCTTACTGCTTCTAGGTAACCATTTGAGGGTATATTGACGCCTCCTTGCCCTTGTACGGGTTCAAGAATTATTCCTGCAGTATCCTTTGAGACTGCTTCTTTTATCGCTTGTAAATCGTTGAAGGGAACAAACTTAGCGTTAATTCCGAAAGGAGCGTAGGGAGCCCGGTAATGTTCGTTCCATGTTGTGGCTAATGCACCCATAGTTCTTCCGTGGAAACTTCCTTGAGCCGCGATAAACTCGTGTTTTCCTGTGTACTTTATGGCGAGCTTAAGCGCTGCTTCTACCGCCTCTGTGCCACTGTTTCCCCAAAACGTTTTTTCAAGCGGTTTTGGAGCTATTTTTGCCAAGTATTCGCTTGCTTTTGCTTGCTGCTCGATGTAGAAATGGTTTGAGATATGCATAAGTTGCTCTGCCTGTTCTTTTAGTACTTTAAGGATACGCGGATGACGATGACCAACATTTAAAACAGCAATCCCTGAAACACAATCAATATACTCCTTTCCATCACAATCCCAAACCTTGACCCCTTTCGCCCTCACAGGAACTACCGGAAAACGACTGTAAGTCTGCATAACAAACCTCTCATCTAAGGATATCACCGCTTTTGTATTATGGCTCAAATTTCCTTCTTCTTCGTCTTGGTTTTTACCCACTTTATTATTCCTCCAAAACTAAATCTTTTCTTGACTGATCAGCTTTAAAATTATCCCATGAGGAAAAGATAGATTGTTTTGTTCGAATTTGTAATGAAAGATAAGTTTATATTGTGTATATTTCTTAAATAGTTCAACATAGTTTTTCGGGGGAAATTGGTATGCATAATCTTGTGGAAGAGGAGACTTTTGAGATAAAAAATGGGTTTCGCATGATACGTTACCTTCTACTAAAAACGTTAGATATGGAGATTCATCTTTTTCCAAGCGTGATAACAACAAGTAAAAAAATTGAAGATTTTAATGACTACAAAAAAACTTTAGACAAAACAACTTCCCTTATCATAAACCTTTTAAGAACCTTAATAGAAGTTTTTAGCATGAGAAAAAGGATGTTTAACCTTTTTACAGATTTTTTGAATACTTGTGACAGGATAGAGAAACAAGCTCAAGACGTAGAAGAAGCAAAACTTGGAGCATTGTTAATTTCCCATGATTATGAGAAATTGATTGATTTAATTGAAAAAAACAGGAGGATCGTTAAAGAAAAAATATCGCCTTACGATAAGGTTATCGGAAGCATAAAAAAAGAATTTGAAATTTTCCAAAAACAGATCGAAGACTACGCATCCTTTTCAAATTTTGATGAAGATACAGTTTCTGACGACATTTTAGAAGCTTTATTCTTGTTAAAAGATATAGATATAGACGGATTTTGGCAAAAAATCCGGGAACTAGAAGCAAAAATAATTGAAAAAGAAAAGGAAGAATGAACTACCTTGGGAAGGAGCTTCTGTACATGTCAAATGATACTGATCTAATTTGCCCTAGTTACCCGAGTTTGTTCAAAAATCATGTTTAGGTACTCCTAATAGATATCGGCTACATTTCGCTTTTTTATTATTTTTTGGAATGAATTATGCATTTTTCGATTGTTTTACACATTTGTTCGAATAATTTGCTCGTTGTGGGTTTTGATGATTTTGTTTGAGCAATGAGGAGCCAGTTTGAAGAGGCTAGATCTTTTATCAACCAATGCCTTTTTCCTTTTGAACTTTTCACAAGACCTATTGAGTCTCCAACTACTGAAGAAAAGGTTGCATTTATCGCTGAGAAAGTTCCTGCAAAAATGGTGAATTGGATAGGATCTATAAGCTCTTTTTTCTTCCTTTTGTTGCTATTATACTCTTTTTTCCAGAGGGGAATACCGTCCTTAGAAATGAGCATGACGATATCAAATTCTTCGGTTAGAGATAGCTTTGGCGGTTCATTATTTCCTTTTTTTCTTAGAGGGCATATACCTTCTATTTTTTTCTTACAATCTATACCGCCTGTAAGATAACTAAAAACATCTTTTTCTCTTTTTTTTCTCGTAAAAAAAATTTCACAGGGAGTGAAAAAGTTATCTTGAGATGTTTTACGGCTTTTACGTTTTGATTTCGTATTTTTTTCAGGCACTTTTTAACTCCCTCCTTATTTTGCTTTTTCTCATAGATACCTGATTTATTTCTAAATAATTTTATTTTTTAGAAAGTGTTTTTATTATAAAATTTAATTATATTATATTCAACCTATGTATAAAAATAGAGATTAAAAAATATATATTTTCTTGTCTTATTGCGATATTCGGGAAGGAGAAAAGAACAAAATTTCATAGTCTTATAAATATCGTAATTTTGCTTAGACGATGTTGAGAATAAATAGAATTCTTGTTTAATTCCATAAAAACACTTAATATGCTTAAAAATAATTGTATATATAATTGAATCGTTTAGTTCAGTAATAAAAGGGGTTTTACAGGAAAAAACCGCCATAGGAAGGAGAAAATTGTCTTTTAATCTCTATAAGGTTGTAATTGCTGGCGAAGGTGGTGTTGGCAAAACGACACTAACACAACGTTTTCTTACCGGTGAATTTATAGGCGACACCTTGATAACTCTAGGCGTAGCCTTTTATGTGCACAAAGTAAAAATAGAAGATGAGGAGATTACTCTACAGATCTGGGATCTTGGAGGACAAGAACAGTTCAAATCAATGGGAGTGTTTGACCGTTATATAAAAGGGGCTAAAGGAGCGGTTCTTGCCTTTGATTTAACCCGTATGCGAACGCTTTTAAGTCTTTCAGAATGGCAGGAATTGGTCAGTGAAAATGTGGGTAATATCCCAGTGGTTTTAGTGGGAACAAAGTCAGACCTTGAGAATGAAATACAAGTAACAGAAAACATGGTAACAGAAAAAAAGGAAGAATTAAAGGTAAAAAATTATTTTGAAACCTCTTCTCTTACAGGGAAAAATGTGGAAAACGTTTTCAACGAAATAGCTTACGAAATATACAGAGAAAACATAAAAACCCCCTAAAAATAAAAAATAGTATTATAATAATAAAATATTATATTAGGCATGTATGAGGTCTCCAATAATATGACGAAAAGATGGAAAAAAAAGTTTAAATGGGAAGGAGCTAACTCGTTTTTTGTTTTCTATAAAATAAGGATTTTCTACTTAAAGGCGTTAAACACGCTGTTTGAGTGGTTTTTTCCATGCAAGACGAAAAAAAGCTGTTGATTCTTGAAACAACGCTCCGTGAAGGGGAACAAACAACAGGTGTTTCTTTTACGCCTGATGAACGGGTTGAGATCGCGAGACTTCTTGATGAATGTGGAGTAGATATGATTGAGGCGGGTCATCCAGCTGTTTCTCCCGACGTTAAAGAGGGCATTAAAAAAGTGGCTGATGAAAGATTAGAAGCAGAGATAGTTGCGCACAGTATGGCGAGAAAAAGTGACGTAGATCTTGCCCTTTCTTGTGATGTTGACTGGGTGGGCATCTTTTTACCCACAAGTGATATTCATAGGAGGGCGCGGAAGTTTACAGAGGAACGAGTGATAAATATGGCGGTAGAGGCAGTAACTTATGCAAAAGAACATGGGCTTAAGGTGAGGTTTACTTGTGAAGACGCTTCAAGAACAGAGGTGGATTACTTAGCACGAGCTGCTAATGCTGCAGCCGATGCAGGGGCTGAGAGGATTAGTGTTCCAGATACCGCAGGTGTCATGATGCCTTTCGAAGTAGGACCCTTATTTCAAACCCTTTCTAAAAAGGTTAAGGCGGAGTTAGATGGTCATTTTCATAACGATTTAGGTATGGCGGTTGCTAATGCTTTAGAAGCCGTAAGAAATGGGGCGACCTGTATTCACGTTACTTGCAACAATTTAGGGGAACGTTGTGGGATCGTCGATCTCTCCACTTTTGCCGTAGTTGCTAGACTTCATTTGGGTCATGAAAAAATAAGCCTTGAAAAGCTTCCAGAGGCTAGCCTCCTCGTTGAGAGGCTTAGCGGCATCCTTTTGTCGGCTCAAACACCTGTCATTGGGGAAAATGCGTTCAGTCATAAAGGAGGATTACACACAGCAGCAGTCCTTGTAGACCCTCGAACTTATGAAGCTTTTCCCCCTGACTTAATTGGTAGACACAGGGACATAATAGTGGATAAATATGCAGGGAGACAGGCTGTGAAAGCTAAGCTTGAAAAGGCTGGAATAAACCTTTCGGAGGAACAGTTGGGCGATATCTTAAAACTGATTAAAGAGAATCCTGCCTTTAGAAATCTTAAAGATCCTGATTTAGTGATTCTTGCAGAGAGGATAACGGGGCAGAGTTTTACCGCTACGATACCCACAGAAGTAGAGGCAATTGTCAGGATGCAGTGTTTTGCAAGCGTTCAAGCAGCGGAAATACTCAAAAAAATAGCGGATTTAGATCCAATCCAAGCAGCTTATGAGATAAGTGGTGAGTATGATGCCGAAATGTTTTGTAAAGCATCCTCCATGCCTGAACTAAACGCCATCCTTGACAGGATAAGGGCCGAGAAGGGTATTCAGCGCACAGATACGCGCTTAGTTTTAAAACAGATTAACGGACAGCTTAAAAGCTTTAACGATAACGCTATTAATGCTTTGATGCTCATCCAATGTGAAAGTAACGTATACACGACAGGGATAGCAAGAAATGTCTCAAAAATCGCCCAAGTATACCGTGTTTACGAAATATCAGGCCAATACGACATAGAAGCACTTCTAAGCGGAAACACGATGAACGAAATAAACGGAATATTAGAACAAATAAGAGCAGTAAGAGGCATAAGAAACACGTGCACACGATTCATATTCAAAACACACAAACGAAAATAAAACAAAGAAAACCTTTTAGTTTTTTAGCACTTCAGGTTTAGAGAAACTCGTCAAGAATGGTTAATTTTTGATGCTTTTTTGACTCTTTAGGAGCAGGTTTGGTACTCTTTTTTATTTCTTGTTGTTGTTTTTGTTTTTTCTGTTGTTCAAGGGAGGGAGAATAAATTTCCCCCATTTTCTCCTCGGTGATTATTTTTCCGTATTCTCCGTCGAAGCCTGGTTTTAACCTGATTTTATTCTTCCTTAGGGCTGTTATCATTTTAAAAACTTCTCTTGGAACGGTTTTTTCTAAAACTTCTTCTGGCGTAAATATTAGGGCGTTGAATTCCGAACCTGTCGCTTCAACTATCTCATAATAGGCTTTCCAAAGGGTTTTTGAGTGATAAGTAGTGATTCCGTGAACCGTGGATAAAATTTCATGGAGGGGGAGGGTTGAAATGAAACCAGGCTTATTTTTATGGGTGAATTTTTGGGAGCGGTCTGCCAGTTGTTCAACTCTTTGCATGACGCCAATGGTCAGAGAACGACCGCATACAGGGCATTTATTATCTATTTTTAAAGCTTCGTCAGGAGAGAGGTTTACACCGCACTTTCTATGACCTGTGTAATGATATTTTCCTAAGTCTGGGTAGACTTCGATGGTTGCTGAAAGCTTATTTTTCCCTTCTGAACTCCGTTTTTTTAAAGCTTTTATCAGGGTTTCACAAGAGAGCTCTTCAAGTTCAAAAATGTTGGCTTCTCTTCCAAGGCGCCAAGGATTAGCCGAGTGAGCATCACTGTTCGAAACAAGGAGAAAATCATCAAGTTGACTAAGACGCCAATTCATCGGAGGATCGCTTGACAAACCTGTTTCCAAAGCATAGATGTGTTTTAATTGGTCTTCGTAACATTCAGCTATTGAGTTAAACCCGCTAAAAGCTCCGAAAAGAGAGTACCAAGGAGTCCAGATGTGAGCAGGCACTATAACGATGTTTGAAGATATTGACATAAGAATCTCTACGAGTTTTGCAGGGGAAATATGAAGGTCCGGCCTGCCATCAGCATCCATTTTACCAAACTTTGATAAAACTTTTGAAACTTCTTCTGCAGTCTTTAAATCAGGCATAATTATTAAATGATGGATCTGTTTCCTGTTCGACTTCCTCTTTTTACTTGAATCTTTCAACTCTTCTTTAGAGAAAATACAGTTTACCTCAGTGGTAGGTATAAAAAAGATGTTTTGATCGTTAACTTCACGTAGACTTTTTTTAGATAAGTAGAGACCATAATCTTTTGAAAAATCGAGACTTTTCTCCAGTTCTTCTCTCCAAGCCTTGTGGATAACGTCTCCGGTACCAATCAGGTTTAAACCCTTTAATTTACCGTTTCTATAAAGGTCATTTATTCTTATTTTTTGAGAAGTAGCTCGAGAATAAGGGGAATGAACGTGAAAATCAGCTATGACACGCATCATTAATGCCCTATTTTACTTTAAAATCTCTAAAAACACGCATTATTTATAAACATTAAGAACATGACACTATCTTAAAACATGTACAAGAAAAAAAAGTAATACGGGAGTTAGAGTTCGCTTATTTTTATTTTGTTGTTTTCGATTTCCATCAGCAACGATGATAGTTTTGTTAAGTTTCTACCAAAACTTTCGATCTTTGTCAAGTAATTGTTGCCTCTATCCTTTATGAGATAAAAGTTTAAAATCGTGTCTGCAAGATGCATAAGGGCTCGGTCACCGAACGGATTAAATATTATTTAGCTAATTTTATTTTAAGAACAAATTTGATTTCTTACTGTTTTTCACCTGTTAAGAGGTGTTTTAGCTTGAGTATTTATTACTGCCCTTTCTGCGGTTCTGCCATACGGGAGGGATATGATTTTTGCGAACATTGTGGTGCAGACCTTTCAAAAATAAGAAAAGAAAAAAAAGAACGTGAAAAGAAGTTTTTAGTTTGCCCATATTGCGGAAAAAAAGAGGAAGTTTTCGCAGAATATTGTTCAAATTGTGGCGCTGAATTGAGGGCTCTTGCAGCTGAAAAGTGGCATGAAGGCGTGGCTACTGGAAGAATAATAACGCGGAAAGGAGAGTCATCACTTTGCGGTTTCGGATGGATTTTGGGCCAGATAATCTTTATTCTGTTTATTCTAGTTTTGTTTTCTGTGATCGTATTTTTCCTTCCTTGGACTGTGCCACTGCTAGTATTGATTCTTATGTTAATAATTTTGGCACCTATTCTGTTTTTGATTTTCGCAGTCATAGCTGAATCGACTGGTAGAGCAAAACGCCGTAGAAAAACCGAAAAAAGAAGACAATATCCTTAAAGAAAGGAAAAATAACTAAACTCATCAGATGCAGATTAACAAAAAATAGAATGCGATTAGTAAACTAAAAAAAGAAAGGAGAAAAGAATAAGAAGGCTCCCAAAAACATTATTGAGAATTTTATTGGAATTAATGAAAAGATACTAATGACCTTTTTGCTTGGTGAAAGCAGATAAATGTTAGAGAAGTTAGAGCAAAGTGAAGATTCTCCGTTAGTGTATATAGGTTGGTTGATTATCAGTCTGATTTTTATCGGTTTTTTACAGTACGTAAACCCTCTTGAGGAGATATTATTCATAGTTATTATTTTTGGCATTATTTTCTGCTTTCTATACCTTTTATTTTTTTATGTTTATCGAAAAAATAAAGGAGAAAGAAGTTAAGCTAATGTTTATCTTTTTATAATTTTTTTGTTTTTAAAAAAGGGAGTTTTTGAGAGAGTATCAGGGTATTAACTGATATTGGTGGATTACGAGACCTATTATGAGGAGAAGACTTGTTAGTATATGTATTCCGATGGTCATTCCGCATGTTTTTTCTAAGATTTCGTGATCTTTGTATAGTTTTATATTTTGTATTGATTTTATTGCAATGGGTAACGTAAGAAGGGCAAGAAGTAGAGATAATGCCGATAAGAACAACGTGATAAGGATGATTGATATGTAAACTAGTAGTGTTAATAAAGTATAGATTTTTGCTGATTTTTCTGGGCCGATTTTTACTACCATGGTGTTTTTCCCCGCCTTTTTGTCTGCTTGATAATCGGGTAATTCGTTTATTAGGATCACTAGAAAAATAGTAATGCTCAATGGTATGGAGAGTATTTGGGGCTCAGCTGCAATAGAACTTGTTTGTACAATATACCCACAGGTTACACATAACCAGCCAAAACTTAAAGCTATGAAAAATTCTCCTACACCTTTATAACCAGTTTGTATGGGGCTTGCTGTATAAAATGCACCACTAAAAATGCCGAAAGTTGCAAGAGGAAGCAAGACCCAAGTTGTAATATATGATAAGTATATTGCTATTAAAAAAACTAAGGAGAAAGATATTAGGGATACTATAACGACTTTTTCGGGTGCTAATAATCCTTCAGGAAGAACTCTTGAACCCCCTGAAAATTTGTTAAAACTTGTGTTTAAAACATCCGCCCCGCTCTTATAATCATAGTATTCGTTTAAAAGATTTGTACCGAGGATTGTTAAGAAAACCCCCAATAAGCCTAAGGTTAACAATCTCCAGCTAAAAGCGTTTTCAAAAGACCAAGCGAATACACTCCCAACCAAGAATGGAAAAAGAGCTCCTGGAATAAAATTAGCACGACTCACTTTTAACCATATCACAAATCGAGATCTTAAAGTTAAAAACGGCGTTTGCATAAAGATCCAACCCACTATATGGATCAGTACAATCGGCATTTTGATTATCCGAAAAGTTCCTATTATATTACCACTTATTAGTGGTAATTTTGATTAAAGCCAAAAAGTGTAAAAACCTAGCCCTTTAAAAAGTTTCCCCATAAAAAAGTATGATTCTTGTCATACGAGCTAACTTCCTCCCACCGCTAAAGCAGTGAGGTTCCCCTGTTGGTGAGCCGCTTCCCAACAAGCTTTTGGTTTATGCCTCTCTTTATCCAAGTCTTTCAAAGGGGTGTCTTTCAAGTGTTCCCAACTTGGAGAGAAACACGAGCCTAGTCAGCTGCTCGTTAGCGCTATCCCTTCTTCCGGCGTGGGTTTCACGCTTATCGCCGCATTGCGGATGCCTTTGCACCCTTTCGGGTGAATGCACAGCACCGAGGCCTATACTGATATTGTCCTCGTCTTACCCACCCTGCCACCATGCTGTGCGGCATGACCGTTCTTAAAAAAGAAAACAAACTATTTAAGCTATCGCATTCATCCAACGACCAAAGAAGCCGTTGGCTTTCTGCGACTTTAATGTAAATAGAATCTTAGAAAATCTTGTAGAGAAAAATAAGGGAAATAATAATATTATGAGAAGCTTATAACAAACTAAAAAATGTTGGTGCTCCTCATAAGAGGAACACGGAAAGAGGGAGTTTGCGGTCGGTTGATGGTTGTCCGAACTTTTTGATCGATAATGGATCGCTTAGTGATTGATTGTCACTGATCTGCTGAGTTTTAAAGGGTAAAGGTGTTGATGTGGGGTTAGGCGATTCAGCAATTTTTACTGGCGTTCCGCCAATTTTTAAATCAACTTGATAATCGCCGGCTGGAATAATGTAGTCTTGGAGTCTTTTTGCGAATTTTTTCACGAATTTAAAATGGAACTTCTTGAAGTAGATAACGGTGGTTAGGTAAGTTGGAGGAGCGGCTAAAACTAATACTAAGGTCATGAAGATGATGGCGTCAACGATGCCGAATATGTGGGTGGCTTTTATTATGAAAGCTAGAACTACTCCAAAGCTAGCTAGACCTTTTATGAACTCTTGTCCTTTTTCTCCCACGCTTATGATTTTATGGGTTTCTTCATCGAAAAGCAGCCATCCTGAGTCCGAAGTAAGCCAAATTACGGGGAAGAATGCGACTACTACGGGGGCGAATAAGATCACCCATAAAAACGCTCCACCCCAAACAAAAGCAACAGTTTCAAGCGTGATATCCCCCTCTGTTAAACCCAAAGTCTCCGAAGTAAGGGTCAACATTATGCTTAAAATCCCGAATATTGTGAGGGTAGGCATTCGGAACTTCTTCCAACCTTCTTCAAAGAAGGCTTCTTTCCACGTTAACTCCTTGGTATTAACAGCTTTATTCGAGAAAAACTCCCCTTTAACAACTCCCTCAAGGGTCTTCCTCTTCGGCACCATTATCCGTCTCACAAAAGGATACATGATCCTTATACCAATGGCTGAAGAAACCAAGAAGCCAACAATCCACCAAACAAAAACCCCTACAAGAGCTCTAAGAAGAAAACCGTTCAAAAGCACCATAATAACGATTGTTAACGTTTTCAGAAAATTTTTCACACGACTAGGTCGA
>JAEOSI010000245.1 GCA_016840425.1 Candidatus Wukongarchaeum yapensis | reverse complement strand
AAAATTCTATCAAGATTTTGAACGCTTGCTTTATGATCTCAATGAAGTTTGTAACGATCTACAAAACGTTTCAGAAGAAGAACTATCTAAAGGAATGGAAGCTCTCTCAAAAAGCCGTATAAAAGGTCACGGACAGGCTGTCAAAATGGTTAGCATACTCTCAAAAGAAGTTTCTAACTCCATTTCTAAACTAGAAGTTCCCACAGACCACAAGCCAAGCATCTTAAAATCTTTAGCTGATGAAATAGGGGCCGTTTACAGCCATGTAATCCCGATTTGTGCCCATTATATCCCGCGAATTAAACCTCATTTTTATTTTAAATTAAGAAAACTTGCGGGCGATCTGGATAAACTTTCACAAATGCAAATAAAAGCTTTAAAACTATTGGAAAACGATCTTTTAGTACTTAAAGAGATTGAAGAAATAGAAAATAAAACAAAAGAGTTAGATGGTTTAGATGAGGAAATAGAAACTTTTTCTCCTCGTATTTCCAATATTGAAAACCAAATCGCAGAAACAGAAAGTGAAATAAATAAGCTAAAAGAGGAATTAGAATCCATTTCCAAAGAAGAAATTTTAGCTGAGCTGAAACAACTTGAAACCGAAGAAAAACAGCTCAAAACCTTTGTTTTTCAAAAACTAAGCAAATTAAAAAAAACATTGAAAAAGTTGTTAAATGAAGCAAAAGGAGGCTCCATTGCAGTTCCGCGACACATAGTTGCCATCGCGGAAAGCTATCTCGCAGACCCCGTTACAGCCTTTTCAAACGAAGAACAAGACTTTCCAAAGTTACAAAGCCTTTTATCGACCATCGATGAACTTATTTCAACTAAAAGATTAAAATTAGACGATAAACTTCTGTCAAAAACAAAAAACCTCATACAAAATTTACCTAAAAACAAAAACCTCATTAAAGCTAACACTATCTTTTTAGCCCTAATTAAACGAAAAGAAAAAATCAAAGAAGAAAAAAGATACACGGAACTATTTGAAAAAAGAGAAAAAACCGAAAAAGCGATCATAGAAACAGAAGAAACCCTTAACGCTTTAAATGAACGTTTAAAAGTAGAAAAAGCACGGGAAAAAGAAGCCAACTTAAAAATCTTAAAAATAAAAAAAGAACTAGAAGCCAAACTCTACGAAAAAGGAATAAAAATCGACATAAACTAAAAAACATTTCAATAAGACGAAAAACTGAGGACTCTCATTGAAAAACCCTAAGAAAAAACGAAAAAAACCTAATCTTGACGAAATAATTTCCTTTGCGCTCTATGCAGATAATTCAAAATTATACTCAGTGACCTATCGAGATTTCGATACTTTAGTCGAAACAAGCCTCGAAAACTTCCTCGAAAAAAACGAAATACCACGACATAGAATAGTGTTAGTTAAAAAGAAAGACAAAATTCTATACGTGAAACATAACTGTTGCCCAAAATGCGGCAGTTCTCTAAAAAAAGAAAATAACGAAAAAATATGCATAAACTGTGGATACCTAATCCACCTAACATGAAAAACGGTTCTCCCTAAGATACACTCCCTTAAAAATTTATATATTTTTCATGATTTCTGCAAGACTCATAATAAAGTTCCATGATTCATTAAAAAGTGCCTTAAAATCCTCTTTTAAAAGATGTTTTAAATCGGGCATATGGCTGTGTTCTAGTATTGAAACCGCGCGATTAAGACGATTAGGCAAATCTTTTTTTGCAAGTTCTGGAATATGTTTTTCAAGGACTGATAAAGCAGAGGCCCACTCCCTATACTCCCCAAAATTTTCTCGAACTTCATTTTTTATGCCCTTGCTTAAGGGGGAATCATATTTTACAAGATGGCAAAAACTGTCTGCAGCAACAATCATCGCTAAAACTGCTTGTCTTATCGAAGCAGCCTTATGAAATATGTTTGAAGCCTGAACATAACTTTCCCTACTTAGAAACAACAAATCTATAGCTTCATCAAACGCTTCATCCACCTGTAAAACCAATTTTAATCCCTTAAAAATCCTAATATTTTATATTTTAATAATATTTCCTACAAACATTATTAAAAAAAGACATTAGACAAAGAAATTAACTCTGTCTCTGCCAAAGACAGACCAGTTCTTATATCGGGCTAATGTATAAAAATAAGCTTTCAATTCTTTGGATGGGATTACTTTTCAAATCATTGAAGAATATCTTCCTCTTTCTTCTTTTAGTAGCTCTAGATCCATTAACTCCTTAATATATCTTTGAACTAATGGTAAAGGAACGCCTAGTGACTTTTTTATCTCCTCCTCACTTAGCCCTCTATCTCCTACCTCCTGACATGCAAAAAGAATTTTAAACTTAGGTTCATCTTTTACAACAATTTTCATCGTAGAAATCGCTTTTCTTTGTGCGTTGATTTTCTCTTTCATCTCATCAAGTCCCATAAGTCTCCTCTTATAATCTTCCTCTTTTGCAGCAAATTCCCCAATTTCTCCCAACATTTCTTCCTTTTCACTTAACTCCTTCTCCAAAGCTGAAATTTTTTGACGCATCTCATTTGTCTCTTCCCGTGTTTGTTTTTCTTTCGCCTTCATTTCTTCTATTTTCTTCCTCATACTTTCAAGTTCTTCTGTAGCTTTAGGCCTTAAAGTTACTAACTCTGACTTTAAATTTTCAATTTCAGTATCTGCTGTCTCAAGAAGTTTACTTTTTTCATTAAGATCTATTTTTGTCCTGTTTAACTCCTCTTCCAACCTGCTCTTTGAAATCCTTAATTCCCCTAACTTTTCGTCCAATTCCCTCATTTTTGCTACTTGCTCTTCAACTGCATCTCCTGCTCCTCTAAGCTTTCCTAACTCTTCTTCTAAATTCGTTTTAATATTTTCAAGATCTTGCATTCTCATCTTTAAACCTTTATTTTCTTC
>JAEOSI010000244.1 GCA_016840425.1 Candidatus Wukongarchaeum yapensis | reverse complement strand
CCCAGAAAAGGCTAGACCATCACCTTCAAGCTTAGGTATCAACATCTTTGAAACAGTCAAAAAACAAGGATTCTACATAGAAACACTAAAAAAGAAAACTGAAGAACAAAACTGGTACTCGATCGTTCTCATAGATTAAAAACAACAGTCTTATATCCGTTTATATGTTAGAATCACATAATCTCCATCTTTTTTAACATCTATTAAAGAAAGATTCGGCGCTTCATCTATCATTTGAAACCCTGCACCCCTAACCAAGCTTATCGCTTTATTTCCTCCAAGAATTCTTGGTGCAATCGTTAATCTTATCTCATCTACTAAACCGCTTTTAATCATACTCCAATTAAGTTCTCCCCCACCCTCAAGCATCAAATTCCTAATACCCATATCGTAAAGCTTTTCCATCAAGGTTTTTAGATCCACTCTTTCATCACTACCACAAAAAAGAATGTGGGCTCCAGCTTTTTTTAATAACTCAATTTTATCCTTTGGAGCGTTTTCTGTCACCGCAATTATCGTGGGTACTTCAGGTTTATAAGTTAAAACCAACGCGGTTTTAGGAGTCTTAGCTTTACTATCAACAACGATACGTGTCGGATTTTTCGGATTTTTTATATATTTAACTGTGAGTTTCGGATCGTCTGCAAGAACCGTTCCTATCCCCACCATGATGCCTTCAACCTCGGCCCTAAGCTTGTGAACCCTCATAAAATCCTGTTCATCAGAAAGCCTAGAATCCCCCGTAATTGTAGCTATTTTCCCATCAATAGACATACAGGCACTCAAAATCACGTAAGGTCTCTTCCCAACTTTGGCCAAAAACACCTAAACCTCCTAGAAATCTTTTACCTCTCTTCCCGATATAAAAACCTGTTTCACATTTTTCGGACTCGCACGCAAAGTTAAACCCCTATAAATATCACTCGAATGCTTAATATTTGGAGCTTTTAAGTCTATTAAAATAAAATCTGCCCCAGCTCCTTCCCTAATAACGCCCACATCCCTTCTTAAAACCGTGCCCCCGTAAACCGTGGCCATCTTTAAAACTTCTTTAGGATCCAAAACCTTTTTCTCAAAAAGACGAGAACCTCTTATTAAAAACTCCGTCTCACTAAACATATTTGCTGAACAGCTTATCACGTTATCAGTTCCTAGACCCGGTTTTATACCCGCCTCTAACATTTCAGCCACGGGCGGAAAACCCACTCCAAAATAAGCATTACCCCGAGGGCAACAAACAACGCCAATACCAAGCTCTGCAACCCTTCTTAATTGATCGGGATTTGCGTGCGTTAAGTGAACCAAAAAACTTGGCTTTTTTAAAAACCTTAAAACCTGCTTTAACTCATCTCCAAGAGCTGCCTTTGAATTGCTGCTATTATCTCTTGTTTCTAAGACGTGTATAGCTAATAACTTTCCCTTATTTAAACACACTTTTGAAAGGGTTTGAAGCTCTCCCTTACTATACTGATAAACAGAAGGAAGGCCAAACCCATCACCCATATCTAAAACTTTTACAGAATCTTCTAAACTATTTGAAGGTCTTCCTAAAGCAACAGTCTTGATTGGAAGATCCTTAACCGTCTCTTTTAAAAGTTCTAAACCAAAAAACCCCGATTCCCGAAAATCTGCAAACGTAGTGATCCCAGAAGCAAGCATCTCAAAAACAGTGTCTCTCATTCCCTCCACTAAATCCTTTCTATCAATTTTTTCAAAAACTTTAAACTTCAATCCTTGAGGACCTACAATATCCTCGAGTTCCGCCCCATAACCTAGATCCTTAGCCACACTATCCCCTATGTGCGTATGAGCATTAACAAATCCAGGCATCAATAAAATGTCATAAAATTCCTCGCTAACCGGGGTCTCAGGTTTCTCTTCAGTCACCTTCTTAATTAAGCCTGGAAAATCAGAAAAATCACTAGTAGTGATAATGTAAACATTTTCTCTAAGGTTTAAGTCACTTCCAACTAGCGCTTTTTCAGCGAAAAAAACAGGCATTTCTCCCCTCACTCAATATGTTGTTGATACAAGTATTCCCTTAACTTTTCCTTCCCGTGAAAGATGTAAACCCTGGTTAGCCATTCTGAGAGCTTCAAGCGCTGTTTTGCCACGACCGAAAGCCCCTATTATGGTAAGCCCTAACCCTTCACTCACATCCATCAAAATCTCCTCTATCTCCTTATTAGAAATACCGTTACAAACGATGAGAAAATTGTCGCCTCCTGTGAAAAATACAAGCGCCTTTTTCTTCAAAAACCTCTTAGATAACTCTAAAAAGATCTCATTAACCTTAAGAAAAGCCTCATAAGCAGAAACAGAATCTGTAAGATTTCTCGTAAAATCATCTATATCGGCATGCACCATGTGCACCATACCCTCTCCCCGCGAAAGAAACCCGTTATGAGCCAAGATACTCTTCCTCTTCTTAGACTGTGCACTCCCCTTTTCTTGCAAAAGTTTACTCGCTTTATTTTGAGCGGAAAGCGGGTCTTTCCCTATACCTACACCCATAGATATTGTTATGGGATACCTGTTTTGAATACTTTTTACTATACCATTATGATGACTACACCCTATCCCATTAGTCACTGCTATCATGTTGTCAAATCTACTGTAAAACAGTAATCCGCCCTTCACAGAAAACAAACGTTGAAGATCCGTATAAAGCTCTCCCTGCAAGATTTGAAGATCTGCTTCCCTATTAACGCCCAAAGATTCAGTCCACGGACCGAAGTTATCTATCTGAACCAAGGTAATTTGTAAAGGCAAAAAAACACCACCCAAAAAAGAAAACAAAATATTTATTTTTTGAATTGCTTTTTTCTTCTTCTCATTTTAATCTTTTCACCATTTTAACTGCAGCTTCAACGCTTCTTTTAGCGTAACCATCAATTCTTTGCTTCGCTTGTAAATAGGTTTCACCAGG
>JAEOSI010000243.1 GCA_016840425.1 Candidatus Wukongarchaeum yapensis | reverse complement strand
TTACCTTCTAAGTCTTTTCTCGCTTTTACGCCTTCTTTTCGCTCTCTTTTCAATTCTTTCGCTTTTTCTATTATCGCTTCTATTTCCGCATGCGATAGGTCAAATATCGAGATGAGGTTCATGATATGGAATAAAGAGAGAAAGGTATAAATAAAAAATGTCTTTTAAAAGAGGGAGAATAGACGCATTGCAGATATGCAGAAGTTGTGTGGTATATAACTTTTAGCACTCGCTTTTGTGGACGAAGAAGGCTGTCCCGCAATTGCTTTTGACACAAAATTTGCTTCTTTTGGGATTTAAAGCTTTATTTACCCCTCTTTTTCTTCCGATTTTGAATTGTTGAATAGCCTCGAAAGGGAAAAAATTCAATCTATATCTAAAGGATTCCAATGAGTCATTGCGAATCCAATTATTTTTTCTGCTCTTTTTTTGATTGAACCTCTATTCCACTTTCCATTTTCGATAAAGCCATCTAATTCATTTTGAATTTTGAAAGGTGCTTTAACAAAATATTTGGGATTTTTAATTTCTACGTCTTTATTGCCTTTACTAGCATTTGCAGAATTAGGGTCAAAAGTCAGGTTACCTATACAATGCAAAAAATTATCGGTAAAATCTTCATCCAATTCTGGCATTTTCAACTCGGGGGTAGAAACTTTTGGATTTTGACTCGCTATATGTTCAATAGTTAATTTTGTTTTTGGGTCTTGACTTGAGAATTCCTGTTCAGACATTTCTGCTGCTATAGGTTGCTCGTTTCTTCTGAGGTGATTTTCATAGTTCCAAAATAAATACCTAATTGCTAGCTTTGAAAAACTATTATAAAAATTAGAATCTGATAGTCCTTTCTCAAAATCCTTATCCCCTACATACTCTATTATGGTATCTTTTAGCGTTTGTCGTAATTCTGAAAAGTCACCACTGAAATCTCTTGCTATACTATATAATTTTGTTTCACCCGTATTTGACGGTTTTCTTCCGATACTATATACTCTAAAACTAAAAATTTCTAATAATCTAATTATTTTGTAATATTCGGACTTATCCGAGCTTTTATCGTATTTGTAGCACTTAATCATTAAAGGATAGAAAAACGCTAACCTTTCTAGGATAAATAAATTTCTTACTTTTTGATTTTTATCTTTCAAAATTTCTTTAACAACATTAAAAGATTCCTCTAATTCTCTAGAATATTCATCAATAAAATTAGATGTCACTTCCGGATTGTCCGATTTAACCAGGTTATTAATCTTTTCTTTTAGTTTTGGAACATATTTTTGATAATCTTTGCTTGCTCTTGAATAACTCCAATCTAAATGTGCAATAAAATGATATTGTAATACACTATCTTCACCAATTTTATACGCAATTTCCTCAAGGATTCTATAAATTTCGCTGAATCTTGCATGTATTGATTCCAATAACTCAAAAGGTTTCTTTTGAGAGAGATAAATCTTATGCATAAGAAAACTCTTAGTTTTTTCCAAATTTGTTAATGTTTTCCCTCTGTCATTTGTGGTTTCAAAAATTAAAGTGGCTTCAGCAGTGTCGCTCACTGAATAAGTCAGCAATTTTGTATTTTCTACTTTATATTTGTAGTCCTTCAAAGTCTTTAATTCAGTATTTTTTAGCTTGTCCTTGAAAAATTCCTTAGCAGTATGCAATTTCTTTTGAGAAGGAGTATTAAAGAATTTTTCATCGAAGTCATGGCCATTAACGATGTAAGTTTTAAAGAAATCATTATCTGAGGGTATTAATTCAAGTTTAAAGAAATTCTCATCCTTAAGATATCTCCTCTTTTCTCTGGAATAGTCAGTGCCTATATCTATATCAGAAAGAATGTTCAGTAGCACCTTCATAAAGATTATCAATGTTGTTATTCTTTGTTGACCATCCACAATTTCGATATGTTCAAAACCATCCTCTTTTCTTCCTATATCTTGGAAAAGTATTGTTCCAAAAAAGTAAGCTTTATCCCTTCTCTGGTTTTGAATATCTTCCAAAAAATCATTTAATTCATTTTCTCCCCACGCATAAGCTCTCTGATAGTTTGGAACAATAAAATGCTTATCCCCGTCAAATAAGTCAGCAATTGTCTTTTGACCGTTTTCCATATTTGTAAATTCATATATATCCACATTTATAAATCTTTTTATTCCTTATAATTTTATTTCCCTAACCATGTTTTTTGAAGCTGTTTCCGTTTTTAGCGAATGCCCTATGTCATACTCTACTCACAGCGGGTCCAAAGATTTAACAAAGCTTAAAAAGGGCTATCTGTTGTACTTGCTTACCAACCTTTTGCCGCCTGTTCACTTACCTTTAAACTCCGGCTTCCGCTTCTCCAAGAACGCTTTTAACCCTTCTCTTGCATCCTCAGTTGCAAATGCAGACCCAAAGCATTCCACTTCATACTGTAACGCGCGCTCCAAATCCATTTCTATACCCTTGTTTACCGCATCCTTTATTATTCCGAGTGTAACAGGGCTTTTTGAAAGCAGTTTTTTGACCAGTTCATCCACCTCACTATCGAGGTTATCCGCAGGGACAACTTTATTCACGAGTGCTACCCGAAAAGCTTCTTCTGCATCTATGTGCTCTCCACACATCAGCATTTCCATCGCCTTCGTCTTCCCTATCAACCTCGTTAGTCGTTGAGTGCCGCCTCCACCCGGAATAATTGCCAGATTTATCTCCGGCAGACCAAATATCGCTTTCTTTGATGCAATCCTGAAATCACATGCCATCGCAAGCTCTATCCCACCACCCAAACAAAACCCGTTTACCTTTGCTATTATCGGCTTTTTTATCTTTTCTATATATGTTGTTATTCCCTGAGCCCACCTCAACCACTCACTTGCTTCTGTGGAACTTCTCTCAAGTAACTCACCTATATCAACACCTGCACAGAAAGCTCTATCTCCCGCTCCGGTTATTACAACTGCACGCACCTCTGCATCGGCTTCTGCATCTTCCAACACATC
>JAEOSI010000242.1 GCA_016840425.1 Candidatus Wukongarchaeum yapensis | reverse complement strand
GACCAAGAGCTTGCCCTAGAAGTCAGCTCAATACTTTCAAAGATCATAAGCCAAACAGCCTATGACCTGATGTATACATAGGGACACCTAGCTAAACAAAAGATAAGAAAAAATAATATCTAAAAACTATTTTTTTAAAAAAAACAAGATAAAACCTCATTATTCCTTAAAAATCTTTTATTGATTATTTTAGAATTATAAAAAGATCTTTATAGGATTTCATATAACGCTTTTAGAATGTTTAATTTTTAGAACGTTTAACCTGTTTTTTTACTAATTTTTATTAAAAAACCTTTAAAAATGAGGACATAACGCTTTTTAAACGATGGCAAAATTTTAAAAATTGTTGCCTTTTCTGCATATTTTCCAATTTTTATTAATTGATTAATGATGGGAGTATCAGTTTGAGAAGAATAGCACAAGCCATAGTCTTAGCTGGAGGCGCAGGGGCTAGATTAATGCCGCTTACAGCAAGCAAGCCCAAGCCCTTAGTACCCATTGCAAATCGCCCCATACTTGATTACGCGATAGACTTGCTTTTAAATTCGGGAGTAGAAGAGGCAATTCTTGTAGTTAAATATTTGGGGGATCAGATAAAGGAACATATAAAGAAAAACCCCAAGGAAGGAATAGATATTAAGATGCCTGATGTAAGACCTTTAGATACGGCGGATGCTGTAAGAAAGGTCTCAAAATACATTCAGGATGATTTTGTTATTACTATGGCTGACATCCTAACAAACATAAACCTAAGGGAGTTTATGCAGTTTCACATAGAGAAAGAAGGCATTGCAAGCATCACGTTAGAACCGGTGGATACACCTTTAGAGTACGGTGTAATAATTCTTGATAGTAGTAACAGGATAAAACATTTCTTAGAAAAACCTCAGCCAACAGAGCTTTATATTTCTTCTATCGGTTTTGCTGAAAGAGAGGGTGTATACCTCCATTCAAACTTGATTAACACGGGAATGTATGCTTTTTCACAAGAGATTCTCGATATCCTTGATCAACAACCAAGCCTTATGGATTTTGGAAAACACGTGTTTCCATTTCTAATAGAAAAAACCTTTGAAATATACGGTTACGTTGCGGAGTATTATTGGTTAGATGTAGGCAATCCCAAGATTTATTTGAAGGCTAACTGGGACGTTTTGAGGGGTGAATGTCAGCCTTATAGTGGAAACGTGTTTTCAAGCTATTCTCAGCTTGAAACGGGGGATGTTTGGGTAGGGGAAGGGGTTAATATCTCTCCCAGTGCTCATATATCTCCTCCTGTCCTTTTCGGTGATAATGTAGAAATAGAGGATTCAGCAAAGATAGGACCTTTCACTGTTATTGGCGATGATTGTGTAATAGAAAGAAATACGGTCATAGAAAATTCAGTTTTATGGGAAAGGGTGATAGTTGAAGAAGAAGCAAAGGTAACGGAAGCAATAATTTGTAACGACTCAGTTATTGGAGAGCGAGCGAAACTTGACTCATTTTCAATAATAGGAGATCACTCTAAAATAGGAAAAGAAATCCATATTGAAACTAACATGAAAATATTACCGTCGACAATGATGGAAGGTTAAAAAAATATTTAAAGGAACTCGCTTCAAAACATTAAAAGAATAATTTAAAACCCCATTAATCTTATTAAAAATCCTGTATGATTTTCCTTGTAATTAGGCTGTAGGAGTAGTAGATGATTTCTGAGCCTTTGATCAAAGATGGACGGATTATTGCAGAGGCAAACACCGATCTAACACCAGAAAAGTCCGCTATTTTGGGCGCAAGTTTGGGAACTTTTTTAATTCGTTCTCTTGGCCGATATGGAACTGTGATAACTGGAAGAGATTCAAGAAACGACTGCAGGATGCTTAAAAGAAGTTTTATAGCAGGCTTAATGTCTATAGGTTTTGACGTGATGGACTTCCACGAAGCCCCTGCCCCTATGGTACATTTTGCTGTCAGGCGTTTTGGAACAGACTGTGGGGTAATTTTTTCAAGCAGTCATTATTCTCCTGGGAATGTAAGCATTAAGTTTTACGATTCTGCAGGTATAGAATTTAACATAGATAAACTGAAAGAAGTTGCAAGAATATACGAAAACTTAGAACAAGTTTCACGTGCTCCTCCTTCAGAGATCGGTAGAATAAGCGTCATAGAACAGGCAAGAGGTGTTTATGCTAATGCTTTAAAAAAGTTCGTAGATTCAAAAATGATAAAGGAAAAAAGTTTGAGCATCATTGTTGATTGTTCTTTAGGGCCTGCGAGTCTTATGATGCCAGCCCTTCTTTCCGAGTTAAACTGTGACGTGATTGCTTTAAACTCGCATACTCCAGGTATTCGCCAAATAAAACGCATTCTTCCAAACATTAAAAGTTTTCAAATACTTTCACAAACAGTAACCACGTACGGGGCAGATCTGGGAGTAGCTTACGATACAGATGCAGATCGAGCAATTTTTGTAGATGAGAAGGGGAACTTGATAGAACCTGATGACGCTTTGATCTTTTTTGCATTAAACGAGATAGAGAAATATGGAGGAGGGGAGAAAATAGATAGTTTAACTAAATCTAACGCCTTAGTTGTCAGTGAAACTACAACAAATCGCCTCGATGAAATTGTAGAAAAGCGAGGAATTAGCGTTCATAGGGCTTCCTTACTCCCTGGAGAAATATCAAACGCAATAAGGGAAAAACGAGCCCTGTTTGGTGGAACTGATCAAGGTGGTTTTATATGGCCCGCTTTTTCTAATGAATATGATGGCATGTTTGCCACAATTAATATGATAGAGATATTGACAAAAACCCAAAAATGCTTATCCACGCTTATAAAAGAAGTTAGCCAACCACTACTTTCTGGCACTATTATAAAAGGCATACCGAAACCGTGGGAAGAAGCGGTTTACGAACTTATGAAACAATATCCAAAACGCTGCATTGACACACTACTAGGAATGAAGATTTTAGATGAAACAGGGAAAGGATGGATTCGTA
>JAEOSI010000056.1 GCA_016840425.1 Candidatus Wukongarchaeum yapensis | reverse complement strand
CTGAAGGCTTATCCCCTACAAATGTTTTTGATATAATCTGGGGACTTGAAACCCAAATATGTGGAATTGATGTAGTAGAACTTTGCCCTCCTTTTGATCCTAGCGGGATTACAGCAGTATTAGCAGCTAAAACTTTGTTTGAATTAATCGCAAAAGCCCACACTCAAACCCTATAAAAAAGTAAAAAGGAAGAAAAGTTGCATAATAATAAGAAAGAAAGGGTTTAGACGGTTTTTATTTATTTTTATGCCATAAGAAGACTCCTTTCATAAGAGAGGGATAAATTGCGGGGAGCTTAAATAGAGTTTTGAACTATTAAATGTCAGAAGGAACAGGCTCTTAGGCTCTATGCTTAAGAGCAGGGCTGTCCTTTGTCTGTGGCACAAACAAAAAAGGGAAGTGAACCAGTCCAAAAACCTCCCCAGAGTACGTCGCTCCGAAAGGAGACCCGTTAGCGTTTCAGAGCGCGAGGGAGGAAGCCCCTTTCCAAATTGAGGGATAGTTCACCGTTCTCTTTTTCCTTCTATAAATTCTTCAACCCACTGTCTTGCTACGTGGTCTGGAACTTGAATGGGAGGGTGCTTGAAGGAGTAAGCGCTTATACTTGTAAGAGCGCCTGAAACACCCCGATCCAGCGCTATCTTTGTAGCCCGAATGGCGTCTATTTGAACCCCAGCGCTGTTTGGCGAGTCTTCAACGCTCAATTTGAGATCTATTCTTACGGGTCTGTCTCCAAATTTTCTTCCCCTTGCGTAAATGTAACAGATTTTTTGGTCTCCAAGGAAGGGAACGTAGTCTGATGGGCCTATCCTTGTGGGTATTTCTTTGCCTATTAGGGAGGTTACAGCCTCTGTTTTTGAGATCCGTTTAGAAGACAACCTCTCCTCCACAGTCATGTTGAGAAAGTCTGAATCCCCACCAATGTTTAACTGATACGTCTCCTCTATGATAAGACCTCTTGCCCGCATCAAATCAGCAATAGTCCTGTGAAGTATGGTAGCCCCAAGCTGACTTTTAATATCGTCTCCTGCTATAGGTAAACCTGCTTTTTCGAACCTTTTCGCCCAAGTTTCATCGCTTGCTATAAACTCCGGTATACAGTTTATGAAAGCACAACCTGCCTCAAGACAGGCTTCGGCATATATCCTTGTAGCTTCCGCGCTCCCTACAGGGATAAGATTTACTAAGATGTCTGCTTTAGCTTTCTTCAACTCTTCTGCTACGTTTACAGGCTCCATTTCTTCAGGGTTATAGCACCGAAACTCTTCCACCATATGAGGGGCTACCCCGTCTAAAATGGGCGCGGGTAATACTTTAACTCCTAAATGGGGTACTTCTATGATCTTTGCCATGTAGCAAGGTTCTGCAAAAATCGCTTCGCTTAAGTCCTTCCCTATTTTCTCCTTGTTAACATCAAAGGCAGCGACAAACTTTACGTCTCTTATATGATAATCTCCAAACTTTACGTGCATGAGCCCTGGAACGAACTCATCTTCTTTCGCGTTTTGGTAATAGTATATTCCTTGTACGATGGCGGATCCGCATCCTCCTATACCGGAGATAGCTACTCTGATCTCGCCCATAAAAAATCCTCCTTAAAGCCTTGTTTTTCTTAAAAAATTTACTTAACAGCACAGTATATTTAGAGATTCTTTATAATAATTTTAGTTTCTTTTAGGAAATTAAAAAATCGATGTGATAAATATCGAATAAAAGTAACAATCTTAATTATTTCATGATTGTAAAATATCTAAGATTTAAAAAAGTTACGCAACGACCCCCAAGACACTAAAAGCTAAAAATCGACCAAAAAAAACAAATTTAAAAATAGGTTAAGAATAGCAAAAAGTAATAAAAAACTTCCCTCTTAAAAACAAAAGTAAAAAGCTCCCACATCCTTTTAGGAGAGAAAAACCTTTGAACAAAGAAGAACTCCAAGAAAAAATCCCAGAAAAAGAAAAAAAAGGAGAATGGAAAGCAAGACTTGAAAAAAAAGAACAGTCTGCAGAAGTTACCTCTTTCCTTTCAAGTCTCTGGGATGACATACGTATTTTTGAGGACGATATCAGAGGAAGTGAAGCCCACGTAATAATGCTTAAAGAAGCAGGAATACTAACAGAAGAAGAAGCTTCAAAAATCCTTAGAGAGTTAGAAAATGCCTTAAATGACTGGAAAAAAGACAAATTAAAGATAGATGAAAGCTTAGAAGATATTCACCCTGTAGTCGAAAAATATGTAGTAGAACGTTTAGGGGTAGAGACCGGGGGCAAAATGCACACAGGAAGAAGCAGAAACGATCAAGTAATGACCGACGTAAGAATGTACATAAGGCGAGAAATCATTGCCCTAACTCGGCAAATAAGGCACTTAATAAAGGTTCAAATCTCCCTTGCAGAAAACCACATAGAAACCGTTATGCCAGGATACACTCACCTCCAACAAGCCCAAATAACAACTTTTGCCCACTTTCTTCTATCCTACGCGGACTCCCTACTAAGGGACATAGAACGCTTAGAAAACTTGTACGAGCGCGTAAACAAGTCCCCCTTGGGAGCTTGCGCCCTTGCAGGCACCTCCTTTGAAATAAGCAGGCAAAGAACAGCAGAACTCCTAGGGTTTGAAGGCATCATAGAAAACTCAATAGACGCCACCACAACAAGAGACTTCGCCATAGAAACTATAGCAGTCCTCGCAATCCATCAAACAAACCTCTCAAGGATAGCAGAAGACCTCATACTCTGGTCAACAACAGAGTTCGGCTTCCTAGAAATACCTGACGAATACTGCTCAATAAGCAGCGTCATGCCCCAGAAAAAAAACCCAGACTCTCTAGAACTCATAAGAGGACGCACAAGCAAAGTATTAGGAGCGCTAACCTATATCCTTACCATGGTTAAAGGATTGCCCAGCGGGTATAACAGAGACCTCCAAGAGACAAAATCCCCTTTATGGAACGCTATAGACACCGTGAAATCTTCAACCAAAATGCTTTCAGGCCTACTTAAAGATATAAAAATCGATAAAGAAGCCGCATTAAAACTTGTGAAAAAGGGTTATACTACAGCCCTAGACTTGGCTGAGAAAATAGTGAAAGAAACAGGAATCTCTTTCAGAGAAGCCCACAACATAGTAGGCACAACGATAAAAAAATTGGTGGTAAAAAAAGCCCTCTTGAACGAAGAAGCTTTCAACGATTTAAAAGAAGCATGGAGGGAAATTTTAGGCGAAGAAACTCCTATAAATCTACCCGCTCTAAAGGACTGCTTCGACCCCCTAAAAAGCATAAATGAGCGAAAAAGCTTGGGAAGTCCAAACCCCACCATGCTAAAAGAAACGATAAAAGAACGGAAAAAAACCCTAGAAAACATTAAAACCCGCAATAAAAACAGGGAAACAAGGATAAAAGAGAGCGAAAAAATGCTGGAAGAAATAATCCAAGACCTCCTTAAGAAACATAAAAACGGGCTTTTTAAGTGGTCCAAGAAGTAATCCTAAACAAAGTGAATAATAATCGCTTTTTTAGCAAGGAGGATCGTTATTTTTGCTTTTAGTAATAAAGATGGGCGGAGAAATAGTGGAAAACGACCCTGTACTAGAAAGTATTATCCAAGAAATCACAGAGTTATACATGAAAAACTATAAAGTTGTCATAGTTCATGGAGGTGGAAAAACTACCTCCCTTCTCATGGAGAGGATTGGTCTTAAACCAAGATTTGTAAAAGGTCTCAGAATAACAGACAAAGAAACTTTAAAATTCGTTATAATGACGCTTAGAGGGTTAATCAACCTTAAAATAGTTTCAAAACTTGTATCAAAAAAGGTTAAAACCTTAGGTTTAAGCGGTGTAGACAACGCCATCATAACAGCAGAAAGAAAGGGCGAAAAACCCCAAAACTTAGGTTTGGTAGGGGAAGTTAAAAAAATCGACACAAGACCCATAAGCCTCCTATTGGGCGAGGGAATAATTCCTGTCTTTTCGCCATTGTGCTATTCTGAAAAAGACCTCATCTTAAACGTTAACGCTGATGAAGTAGCAGGCGCTTTATCCGCAGCATTAAAACCTGATGTTTTTATCATACTAACAGACACGAAAGGCGTCTTAGAAAATCCAGAAGATGAAGAAAGCACCATTGAAAAAATGGACATAAAAGCGGCAGAAAACCTTATTTCACGAGGAATAGCCTCAAAAGGAATGATCCCAAAACTTAAAGCATGTATAAACGCCCTAAAAGAAGGGACAAAAGAAGCCATGATAATCCAAGGAACAAAACAACAAAACACGCTAAAAAAAGCCATAATAAACAAAGAAATCCAAGGAACAAAAATCACAAAAAACCCAAAACCATAAAAAATAAAACCCAAAATCTAAACGTAAATTTTAACTCAAATCATAATTCCTTTCTTTTACTTATCTTTTTTATCGCTGTTAATGCGAGAATTTTCGTTATTTTTTCCAGTTCTTCAACGCTTACATTTTCGTTTAAGGCGTGAGGCTCTCCAGTAGGGCCGAAAACAACGCAAGGTACCTTTGCCTCGTTATTTATGATTGCAGCCTCAGTGAAAAAGCTTATTCCTCCAACTTCTGGCATTTTCCCCAAAACAAAGCTTGAAGCATCAATTAATGCTTGGACCAAATCCTCTTTTTCAGATATTTCAAAGGGAGGATTTAAAGATAAAGGCTCAAAATCCGCTTTAAAAGAAGGATCTTCTCTCTTTAACGCTTCAATGTTTTCCAAAATCTTCGCAATGACGTTTTCGGAAGTAAGAGAAGGAGGAATACGGATATCAACTTCTGCATTGCAAAACGCGGGAACAACATTAATCTTCAAGCCACCCCTTATCGTGCCGATATTAATCGTAGGAGGACCCAAAAATTGGTGAGGTTCGTAATCAAAACTCAATCCCTTAATCCTATCTAAAAGCTTCATCATCATCAATATAGCATTAATACCCTTCTCAGGAAAAGAAGCATGAGCCGCCTTACCCTTAGTCTGCAACCTAAACCAACAGTTACCCTTATGCGCCATCACAACCTTAAGACCCGTAGGTTCACTAACAACACAACTCTCCACATACTTAAACCACGGCGTCTTCACAAGATGACGAACTCCCTGGTTAAACTTTTCTTCATCAACAACCCCCACAAAATACACGGCACAATTTTCCAAAACCTCCTTCACTTCCGACAAAGCCTTCAAAGCGACAGCGGCGGCAGCAACCGTACCCAAATCATCACAAGCACCCCTACCATAAATCCTACCATCCTTCAAAACACCCTCAAAAGGCGGAAAATCCCATTCCTCACTATTCTCTACAGGCACCACATCTATATGCGTATGAAACAAAAAAGAACGCGCTCCCGCTCCACTGTCACCCTGCTCTTTCACCCCGCTAACCCTTGCAACAACATTCGGACGCCCAGGCAAAGCCTCATCAAGCCAAACATCAATCCCGGCATCCCAAAAAAAATCTGCCAAAATATTTGCAGCCTCTTCCTCCAAGCCGGTAATCGGACCAGCACGAATCAAATCCCGGGTAAGCTTCACAATCTTATCCCGATTAATCGCTTTAAAAACCGCGTCAGAAACATCAATAAAATTCATAATAAAAAACCCCTTATAAGAAAACATACACTAAGACAAAAATCAAACACTAAAATAAAAAAGTTTAACTATCAAAATAATCCAATAAAACTTTTTTTAACGACCTCAAAAAATCGAAAGAACTTTTTTTAACAAAATTTCGAAAACCCCATAAAACCCCCTCTCTAAATTAACTAGTAAGGGAGATAACTATGAAAAACACTGAAAGAAAAAAACACAAAAAAGAAGCTTACAAATTTCTAAAAACCCTTGATAAAGAGCTTAAAACAAGTCTAAACATTCTTCTCACCCTCCAAACAATAAAACATAAAAAATCGGCAAATGGCCATGAAATAGCTGAAATCATCGCCAAATGGAGTGAAGGAAAAATAGACTTAAGCCCTAATATTTATCCCTTGTTGAGACATTTAGAAAAGAAAAAACTGCTTAAAGCATATTGGAGCGAACAAACCGAGGGACCACCAAGAAAATGCTACAAACTAATAGAAAACGGAGAAATAGTACTAAAGGAGGGCTTAAAACTTTTGCAAGAAGTAAAAGAAACAGCAAACCTGATAACAAAAATTTCGAAAGAAAAAACATAACATGACAAACCTAACAAACACAAAAAAAAAACAAGCACACAAAATTAAAAGAAAGATAAAAAGGAGAAGAAAAGGAAGAGATGGTTCAAAATGTTACTATTTGGTGTTATTATTAGTTTGGCCCTTGTTATTGCGGGATTGGCAATGTGGTTTATCGCCCCAAAAATAGGTCCCAATCCTTGGTTTGGGTTTCGTATAGGCTATTCTCTATCAAGCAAGGAAGCATGGGATCTTTCAAACATCTACAGCGGCAAAATAATGACTTATAGCGCTTTGATCCTCACCTTTATCTCCCTCATCTTACCAGAAGAAGCAAAATATTTCGGAGTTTACCTAGTGTTACTATTTGTAGCAATAGGCTTTGTGCTTGTTTTAAGTTTTAAGTATGCTGCACGTATTGCCGAAGAAAAAGGCTACAAAGAAAAATATAAAGTAGTTACAGAAGAGGTTGAAATCGTTTACTCCAAACCCATGGCTCCCATCACTGTGAGTAAATTTTTCGCCATAGCCCCCTTCATACCCGTCGCAATCTTGATCATGATGTCCCTCTTTTATTATGACGACTTGTCATCCCGCATGGCTACCCACTTTGACACTGGAGGAAATCCAGACGGTTGGAGTGACAAATTCACTGCTTTAAGCATAATGATCATCTTCGCCCTATCCTTCGCTCTCTTAAACCTCCTCTTCATCTGGATTGGCAAAGTAAGACCCATGATTTTCCACAGAGGAAGCCTAAGCATGGAAAGATCAGACCCTCTACGTTTTGCAAGCTTAATGTTCACAGGTATTTGCGCAATATTCATCCCGCTTCAAGCAGACCTAATATGGTACGACCTCCAAGAAGAACACATAATATCCTTCTGGGCCCTAATAGCAATGATCATAATAATCATAATGCTCCCAATAACATGGTTCATAAAACGAATATTCCAATTCAGAAAAAAGAAAGAGGAAGAAGAGGGAGAAGAAGAAAAAGAAAACCAAGAATAAGAAAAATGAAAAAGAAGAAAAGAAAAAACATTTTTTAAAAGGTTTTAAGTATCTTAAATCTTCTATTTTTCTTAACCTTATCAGCAAAAAATAAGAATAAAAAATAGAAAAATAAAGAAAAAAATAAGGTAAATTGAATAATTTGTTTTTGTTATTATTTAGAAGGTTTTTATTATGGAGAAAATGACACCACATCAAGAAAAATGGATCGCCGTTTTCAGATTCCCGTTAAAAGGGGTTACAAACGAAAAATTAGTAGATATTATAAGACAATGCGTTGACACAAACATCCCACATACGGATTTTGACGGCTTTCAAACAGACACTACCCAAATAAAAGAAGAGGATCAAAAGCACGGATTCCTAGGATTCCTCATAGGGGATGTTGACTGCATAATACCCCTCATCGAAAAACTAGAAAATTTCCTAGACGAATTCCACCTCTTCCGCCTCTCAAAAGTAAGAGAAACAAGAGATGAAAAAGGACCCAGCTTCACGTTAAGCTTACCTAAAGGCTTTCCCGGATTCTTCGGAGGCTTCCCCTTCAAAGGAGGAGAAAAATAGTACAAAACAAACACTGACATCCTCCCACAACTAAAGTTGTGGGGTTCCTACTCCTATTTTTGTTTTGTGGAGTAGTGACTCTTCTCACACTCTAACCCCTTTCTGATGAGTTCTGTAATAGCTCTTTTCAGCTTTAAACCCCTCTTGTCTGGATACTCTTTTCACCCTCTTCCTCACTTAAACTTGTATCAATTCTCATATAAAAGCACAAATAATAATTTATTATGCTAGCCCTATTGCGTTCATCCAACAACGACTAAAGAAGCCGTTGGCTTTCTGCGATATTTTTTGTAAATCTTCCGTCCTCCTCCATATACCGTCTTTTTAACTTATTCACCGAGAAGTTCCCTTTTAGCAGAGAGGGAGATATATAGTAGTATTTATAAGATTTTCAAGGTTTTAGATTTTAAGGAAGCCTAAAGTTTTTGCAAAGATTTGAAAAACTTCTTCAGAAATTCTTTCTCTCTCTTCATGCTTTGTAAGAAAGGCCTCTAGCTGGGGTTTGCGAGGGGCAAGCGATCTTTCTAAGAGCGCTATTTTCTCAATCATTCTTGGGCTGATCCTAAGGGATTCCATGAGCTTAATCGTATCTTTTAAAAGTAAGGGTATCATTCCCAAGTTTTCTCTAGTTCTTCCTTCCTTGAGCCTTCTAAGAATTTCGAGCATTTTTCCGCAATTATCCCCTAAAATTAAGGCTTCTGCCTTCTTATCCGGCTTATCTTTTTCAAGTTTTTTGTAAAAGTTCTCAATATCCCTAGTAACCATAGGAAGAACCGATCTTACTGAAGACGGAGTTTCCCGAGGCAAGGTTTTTCCTGAAGTGTTGTAAGATTTCTGAATATCTCTTAAACGGGCAAAGTTTTTCCCAAAATCTTCCCCACTAAAGCCTGTTTTTTCCGTCAACTTAACCGTAAACGATACGTTATAAAGGATCCAAGGGAAATCCTCCTCGCCCTTTAAATGCATTAAACGTGAAAGAAAAAGCCCTAAAAGAAGCCAAGAATCAATCCCTCGAGGAAACTCTATCTCACCATCCTCCGCCCTCCTGATAATCCGACCCAACATATCAAAAGGAACCCGTCTTAAAAAATCAAAAAGATAATAATAAGCCAGCTTATCCCCTTCTTCTCCATAACCTATCCTCCCTTTCAGTTCAGCGACCTCCTCGCTCGTTTCATGAAAACCTAAAATTTTAAGGTGAAACCCTATTTTCCCCAAAAGTTCCGGTAAAACCCTCAATCCTTCCCCTCCTCCCCCTAACAGTTTTTCCACAATCTCTAAAGCCTCTGCACTCTTAAAAGAGATCTCAAAAACACTTCTCATAACACCCTCCAACTTCCCACTAAAACTTTCCACAAACCTCTCAATTTTTAAGGAAATCGCCTTTCTCTCCTCAAAAGTTGGGTCAGGAACCCAGCTAAGATCATCAAAAATCTCCTTAATAAAAACAGCTTCCTCCGAAAAACCCAACTCTTGAGCGCTCTTAAAGGCCCCTATAAGCAAATTTTTAGGAACCGCTTCCTCCAAAGATCTCACTAAAGAACTTCTAAATGAAGCCAACCTAGACCCAAGAACCATAACCTTTTCCTCATCCATAAAAACACACCATCCACAAAAAACAAAAACATACACCTATAAAAACAACAAAAACACAATCTATACAAATTAAAAGAAAAAGTAAAAATACAAATAAATATTCTCCCCACTATCCAGCCACTTATCCAAAAATAAAAAACCCAAAAAAAGTGAAGAAAAAAACAAGAAAAATTTATCATTTATCATTACAATACAATAAATAAAAAACTAAAGTAAGAAAACAAAATAATCTGATAAAAACTAATCCAAAAGAAAACACACCATAACTGCATCAACCAAATAACACTCACCTTGAACCTTAACAAATTTTTTTAAAATCAAAAAATTTCCAAGTCTCCAAAAAAGCAAAGAAAAGCGATAAACGAGGGATTCATTAATGTATGAAAAAGAACAAGTAGACATGCTAGTAAAAGTCGTGCTTTTAGGCGACGGTGCCGTAGGAAAAACCTCCCTCAGAAAAAGATGGATAGGCGAAGGCTTCACAGGCCAATACCTCATGACCATCGGCGCGGACTTCAGCGTCAAAATAATAAAAATAAAAACCAACAAGAACCCCATAACCTGCAAATACCAAGTATGGGACCTCGCAGGTCAAGTAAGATTCCAAGTTGTAAGAGAAGGCTACTATAAAGGCGCTTTAGGCGCCATCGTTATGTACGATGTCACCAACACCGACAGCTTCCAAGACATCCCAAACTGGATCAACGAACTATGGAAAAATAACGGACGAGGCGTCACACCATTCATACTCGCAGGAAACAAAATAGACCTAAGAAACCAAGTACCCCGCACTTTAAGACCAGAACATGGACAATCCTACGCAGTACAACTTTCCGAAGTAACCCGCCCCTACGGCTTCGAAATACCCTACCTAGAAACCTCGGCAAAAACAGGGGAAAACGTAGAACGAGCCTTTGAACTTCTCGGCAAAATGATCATAAAATACGTAGAAGCCGCAGAACAACAACAACAATAAACAAAACAATGCTCCTTTTTTCCTCCCATAAAACTTGAAAGCAGGGCTGACATCCTCCCACAACTAAAGTTGTGGGGTTCCTACTCCTATTTTTGTTTTGTGGAGCAGTGGCTGTGCCACCAGCCAGTTATCCCTATCCCAGTAGGGCTTCGGGAATATCGGGTTAGCTATGTTCGCTACACCGTTAACATCTGCATTCATCGTTACTCTATGTGTTTTACAAACGTATAGTCCCCTATGCTTTCTACCGTTTCGATGTATTTTCCCGCAAAGAGAGCATGTCTTAGATGTGTATTTCTCCTCCTTTTTCTTCATCTTTATTCCGCAGTTTTCTGCCGTTGTTCTTAGTCTTTCGTAGATGTATCTAAAAGACCAAAAGTTGTTTATCATCGCGCTAGCTTTTCTCCTTTTCTCTTTCTTTCTACTGTTTTCTCTTATGTGTGTTACGTCTCCTATAACGATTTCTGACACTCCTTTTTCCCAGCAGTTTTTGACAAATCTCGCTATTATCGTGTTTATCAAGTGTCTAAACCTTTTCTGCCTCTTCTTAAACAATCTCTTTAGTTGTCTTGATGTTCTTTTTGTTTTTCCGTTTCTCTCTATTATGCTTTGATGTTCTCCTATTTTTCTATTCCAGTACCACCAGTCGCTTAAAGCGCTTCTCCCGGAATATATTTCTGGCCCTTTTTCTTCTTCTATCCAGCTGGTTATGATGTTTATGATCCCCAAGTCAACGTACGCCCTCTTCTTTTTGTCTCCTTTTGGTTGATGTAGGGGTTTTACCTCCACTGGCATATAGGCATACCATCGCCTTGAGAGGTTATCATAACGTATTTCTAAGCGACCTTGCTTTCCTTCCCCCTGTTCTGTCCTTTCCACCTAACTTTTAACTTGAAGGGGAGTTTTAGATACTTCT
>JAEOSI010000055.1 GCA_016840425.1 Candidatus Wukongarchaeum yapensis | reverse complement strand
AATTTGGATAGGATTAAGGAAGGTGTTGAGAAGCTTAAGCATAAGATTTCTCGGGATGAGAGGTGGAGGGTTACTTTAAGGAAGCGGTTTACGGGTCTTGAGAGTGATGAGGTGATAAGAGAGGTTGCGGATCTTATAGACTGGGGGGTGGTCGATCTTAAAAATCCTGATAAAATTCTAAGAATAGAGATAATGGGGGGTTGGGCGGGCATCAGTATACATTCACCAGAAGAAGAACTTTCAGTACGTAAAACATAAGATTATTAAGATTATTTGTTTTTGGTGTTTTTAAACCAGCAAAAGTATTCGTTTTTTTCAGTTTTTTCATGCTTTTTCTAGGGCTAGAAGGGCTATTTTTTCTAGTATAAGTTCGGTTATTGCTTTGTTTAAGGCTTTTTCTGTTTTTTCTTTTGCTGTTGCTTCGAGCATTTTTTCTGTTATGTTGAATTTTTTAAGTATAATGTTTCGTTTTTTTTCTGTTATTTCTAAAACTTTTTGTGATTCTTTTGCTTTTAAAAGTTGTAAAAGCTTTTTTATCACGTTTTTATGGTCTTTACTATTGTTGTTGTTGTTTTCTTTTTTTTCTTTGGTGATTATGATTGCTGCTATTTGTTTGTTTTCTGGTTTTACTCCTAAGAGGCTTATAGCTTTCCCTATTTGGCGCTGTCCTGAGGCGTAAAGCATTATTTCCATGTTGATTTTATCTGCGATGTTTCTTTTTTCTTTAAAGGCTTTGAGGGCGTGGTAGGCGCTAATATAGAGGTGTTGTTTTGTGGCGATTAGGTTGCTGTTAAAGAGTTGAATTGTTGTAGAGTGGGTTTTTTCTATCTTTTGAAGCTCTTTTAATAAGGTTTCAACGTCTTCTATTTTTGCGTTTTCAAACCCTGTAACGGTTATCTTTTCCAAGTTTTTCGACCTCTAAACCAAAAAAAGATTAATATTTATTTTTATTTTTAATTAGTTTGGATTTTAAAAATAGTGGGGTTTTTTCTGGTGGAAGATCAGAATTTTGAGTGTTTGGGGTGGAATGAAGCGTATGAATTGACTTTAAACCTTTGTGTGAAGTTGAGGGAAGATGGGTTTGAACCTTCTTTGATTGTAGGTATTTCTAGGGGGGGTCTTGTTCCTGCTAGGATAGCTTCTGATTATTTTGGTCGGGATATTCACCTTACTATCGTTAAGGTGGAGTTTTACTCAGATGTTGCAAAAACACGGGATAAGCCTGTTATAAGCGAAGGACTTCGGGTAGATGTGAGAGGCGAGAGTGTTTTACTTGTGGATGATGTTGCAGATACTGGTAAGAGTCTTGCCTTGATTTATTCTTTGCTGAAAGAGAGAGGGGCAAAAGAGGTTAAAATTTTAACTTTGTATAAAAAGCCTTGGACTATAATTGATCCTGACTATTATGCTAAGGAAACAGAAGTTTGGGTGATCTTTCCTTGGGAAGTTTTAGAGACATTGCATCTCCTTTATGAGAAGATGAAAGCTGAAGGAGGGGAGGAAAAGGAGATAGAAAAGGTTTTATTAGAGACGGGTGTATCGAAAAAACTTGTAGAGTTTTTCCTGGTTAAAAATAAAAAGACTGCTTAGTCTTCTAAATTTTTACTAGTATTCTCTTAGTTTTTTGTATTTGTTTTAAGCGTTTTTTTGGGAGTTTTTTATTATTTTTTCTATTTTTTCCGTTATTTCTTTCATGATTTCTTTTGGGTCTCCTTTTCCTTTGAATCCTGCTGCTAAGATGTGTCCTCCTCCTCCGCCTTGAAACTTTTCTCCTGCTTTTTCCATGATTTTTCCTAGGCTAAATCCTTGTATTTTTTTCATTTTTGGGTTTGCTCTTGAGCTTGCTCTTACTTCATTTTTTCCTTTGTCTGCGATTATGATTGCGACGTCTGCTCCGAGATCTATGAGAGCTCTTGCGGCGGAAGCTTCGTAAGTGCTTACTTCAGATGTTACAAGTAGTAGATCGTTGATTCTCTTAATTTTTGTTCTTTGACTTGCTTTTAGACGGGCGATTTTTTCGGATATATCCATCTCTGAAACAAAGAGAGATAGGGCGTCATCATAATTAACTCCACTTAGAATGAGGTCTGAAACTATGGAAAAAGTGTTAGAACTTGCGAAGCTAAAACGGCGGGTGTCAAAAATTATTCCCGCAATTAAGGCGAAAGCGCTTTTTGGAGAGATTTTTACTCCTAGCATTTTGAATAGCTGGTAAATAATTTCGGAGGTGGAGGATAGTTCTTCTAAGATTATAAAATAGTCAGTTATTTTAGGAGTTTGTGAGTGGGGTTCGTGATGATCAATTATCACTGTTTCTTCAGCAAGTTCTACTAGAGGGGACATGGATCCTAATTGGACTAGGTTGTTAGCGTCTACAATAAAAAGAAGGTCTAAGTTTTTTTCAAGGGGTTCTGTTGTCACTTTCGTATCTGTATAATCTTTTAAGTAGGAAGCAGGGTTGTTAATTGAGTCGGCGAAAATTTCAACACTAACTTGGGGGTTTAGGTTCTCTAGGAGTTCTTTTAAAGCTATTGCTGATCCTAGCGCGTCAGGATCCGCGTTTTGGTGGCATGAGACGCCTATAAAAGCTTTTGAACTGCTTTTTATTTTTTCTAGACTGTTTCGAAACTTATCGAGAAATGCTTTTATTTTTTCTAAGTTTTTCAAGCAGTTCACCAATAGCTGGATCCATCTTTTTCAAAGCATAGTTTACTGATTCTTTAGCAAGCTTTTTTTCATCAATTTTGGAATCTTTAGCTAAAGAGAAATTGACATCAATAGTTAGGTCTACGCCTTCATTAATTACAAATTCACAACTTATTTGTAGGTTTTTTATTTCAACCTTTTTTACACACGCAAAAATATGCTCTTTTACTGCGTTTTCCGCGATCTCAAAAAGAATCTCAAAATCCTTAGAGGGTTTCTTTTTATTTTGCAGAATAGGCGAATCAGCAACCAAGATTTTAACCGCCCATATCAGGACCGTCTACTCCTTCAAAGGGTGGGGCCTGTTGAACGATTTTCTCTCTCAAAGAAGTCAGCTGGGTTTTTGCGTTCTCAAACTGTTTGCTATACGTTTTTAACCTAAGTTCCATTGTTTCTTTACTGTCAATTAACTCTTTTTTAACGTCTTCAACATTTGATTTGATGAGAATTGCGCCAACAGATTTGTACACAGAATCATCAGACTGAAGCTTTTCAAGCTCCTTTAAAGAACGGTCAATCTCGCGAACTTGCTGTTCAAGCTGCACAATAACAGCCCTAAGATCGTTAAGCTGCATCTGTAACTCTTGAAACTTCTTAACCTGTTGCTGTAAAGCTGGAGATATTTGCGGAGTTGCCATCTTCATCACTCACTCACTCAACTAATAAACACAACATAAAAGAAGTCTAAACCTCTTAAATAACAAATTCACGTTTTATTTTTAACGAATAAGTTATAAACTTTCTCCAAAGTGCTTATCCACCTTAACCAAGAATTAATAGCAGCTCTAAGAGCTACAGTATCCGAAGCAGAAAGCGCAACTAAAAGGGAACAACCTTCAAGAGATAAAAAAACCTTAACTCTTTCAAAGAGAACACTTGAAGCCTCAGGACCAAGCGCTTTAAACATCAACTTTGCAACGAAATCATCATCAAAATCGAGTTTAATAAGGCATTCATTTTTAACGTTATTCAGGGAACCCAATAGCTCCAAACCCCTCCTACTTCAATATAGAAAAACTAATCCCTTAAACATGGAAAAAACCCAGAAATAACGGGAAAAGAGGCATGCATTTTTTTGTTTTTCACTTTTCTTCTTCTTCTTTTTCTTCTTCTATCCGTCTTACAGTCCTTTTTATGCTTTTTCCAACAGCCGTAAAGGGTAAATAGGCGCCACCTGCAAAGGTTCTTCCGCATTTTTTACATTTCCAAACTCCAGCAAAAACTCTTTTCACCGTCCGAGTGAAACAAGACGGACACGTGTGTTTCTTTTTCATCTTTTCCTCTATGTCGCGGAACCGTTTACGAAGCGTTGACCCGTAACGGGTTCCAAACTTTCCAGCTATGCCTATCTTCTTAGCACGCCCCATGGACAACACCTTTTAACAAATGGAGATCGCTTTATTTTTTAAATTTTCGGAAAAAATATGGAATGGGTTCAAATTTCTCCTCTTACTTCCTTTGTTAACTCTCTTATAAGATCTCTTACAGGTTCTGCTTTTTCTTTTACTACCTCTATAACAGTATCAACATCCTCTAATGTTATTGTGCCTATACCTCCCTTTTGGAAAGCACAAATATTCCCCTCCTGAGTGGATGTCATAGTGATACGAGCATCTTGAACTCGCTCCTCTTTTAAGCAAGGATCTAAAACTAAAACACCATCAATTTTTGCAAAGGTAGCAGATACAGGTATATTACTTATAGGCAATAATTGCTTTTTATCCAGTACAGTTATCTCGCCAGTGTCTTCGTTTACCTCTACTTCAGGCACTTTCGCAGCCATCAAGGCCACGCTTGCTGCAATTTCTGAAGCATCAAAAAGGTTCCCATCATAATCGAGAACGTAAACGTCTACAAAACAAACCCGAACTTTTTCACCCGGGATCAAAACAAGTTTTTCTAAATCCACAGCCTTCGATTCCCTTATTCCTCTATCAACAACTCTAGCTAACTCCACCGTTTGCTCATCAGGCGGACCAGATTCAAAAAAAGGAGAAGCAATAGGGGTCAATTCCGCATTACAAGTTAAAACTCCTTTATTCGGGGTATCAGAAAAAGGAGGGCCTACATCAACCTTTACCCCCGCAACTACTTTTGTTCCCCCCAAAACAACCTGAGCAGAACCTTCAGCCTTCTCTATAGGGGAAACCTCAACTTCAATATTCCGAAACTCAAAAAGACCACGATCATCTATCCTCTTACCATGAACCAGAAGGGAAGAAATATGCTCCCTTTCAATCGCCGAAGTAACTTCACTCAAACCTACCAAAACAAATTACCTCCTAATAGTACTCAAAAAAACAATAAAGAAAACAAACAAACAAACAAATACTCAATCTTCAACCGATTTTAACTACTCTTCTTCTTGTTCCTCAGCAACTTCTTCACGAACCTTTGAATACCTCTCGATTAAAATATCTCTTTGCATTTCATATATCTTCTCACAAGCAGCTATACCCATCTCCAGTGCCTGTTTAAACTCTTCTGGAGTAAAATCACCATCAGACTGAAGCAAAGTTATAACTTTTTTCGTAGGCATTAAAGCCATAGGTATATCCCCCTCTCCAAGCTTATCCTCTACATCAGACAGATCAACAGCAACCTTGCCTTCAATTTTTCCAACAGCACACCCTACAACTAAATCCCTCATAGGCACACCAGCATCCGCCAAAGCAAGAGCAGCAGCAGTAATACTAGCACACCTCGTACCACCATCAGCCTGCAGTATCTGAACAAAAACATCAATAGTAGCCCTAGGATACTTATAAACAAAAATCGCCGGCTCTAAAGACTCCCTGATAACCTTAGAAAGCTCAACCTCACGCCTACCCGGAGCCGGGCTTTTCCTCTCTTCCACGCTAAAAGTAGCCATACGATACTCACAACGTACCAAAGCCTTATCAGGCAACGCTAAATGCTTCGGATGCAACTCTCTCGGACCATAAACCGCCGCAACAATCTTGTTCTTCCCATGCTCAACATAAGCAGAACCATCAGCATTATTCAAAACACCAACTTCCATCCTTATAGGACGCAACTCATCTAAACCACGACCATCCAACCTCAAACCATCTTCCCTAAATAAACTCTCAGACGGTTCCTTCCTAACCAACGTCACGTTATTCACTCTCCTTATGCCTCCTTTCTTTTTCGTTCCTTATCAAATCCTTAACACGATCAGTAAGCCCACTAGTATGCGCCTCCCTCTCTATCTTCTTCAAAGCCTGAACAACCAAATACTCATCCTCAAAACTCCTACCACTAACCCAAATACGACCATTCTGACCCACAACAATCCTACATCCTGTCTCTCTCTTCAAAAGATTAATCATACTACCCCGCTTACCAATAACACGAGGAACCTTCGTCGGACGAATCTCAATAATCCGCCCCGAATGAAGCCTCCCCAAACCCTGCCCCTTAGCCATCAAAATAGGATCCCTAGTCCTATCAAAAGACAAAATCTTTGCAACTATAACATCACCAATACTTAAAATATCCCTAACATCATCATAAACAGGACTAAAAGGCTTATCTAAAAAATTGCTCGCCGTCAATATAGCCTCATAAGGCGCCCTTATATCCACCCTCCAAGACGTAATACGGGTATCCATAATCGTCCCAATAACTATATCCTCCTCCTTAGGAATATAAATACCCTCCAAAGGAACAACCATAATAAAACCCTCCCTAAAATCCGCAAGACCCACAACAGAAGCATAAAAATCATCATTCTCCCTATAACAACCCTCACCAGCCTTAAACCTACCCTTACCTAAAAGCGTCCCTGGAATAACAATCTGAAAACGCTCAAAAAAAAACTTCCCTTCCTCCGTTTCCACAACATGGACAATACCTTCAACCTCATCATCATCATTATTACCATTATTATAACCCATCGCTCAAACACCTCTCAAAAAACAAAACACAAAAACACTTCACCTACACAAAAAAACACCAAAAATCAATAACAAACAAACCAACGAACAAACAACAAATAAACATACATCATATCACTTTCAAAACAAAACCAACACGGATAACAACTAAAATTGCAACAAAAAAATTCCAAAGATTAAATCCCAACACATCACCAACACAAATATTAACCACCCAATACAACCTCATCTATCCCATATTTATTACATTCTCTCAACAACTTTAACCTCAACCTTTCCCCTCGTCATTTTACTAACCTCATCAGACAACTCCGCCTTCAAACCAGCAGGCAACTCCACTTGAACATTCCAAGCCCCATTAGACAACCACTTATCCTCCTTAATAACACCATACTTACTCACAACACCATAAGCCTTCCCAGAAAACTGCGGAGGAAAAGTCATCTCCACAAGCATACGCTCCAACCTAATAGGAATAATAGGCATCAAAGCCTTAACAACATCAACAGCCTGCTCCTCAACATCCTTAAACGGATCAATAATCACACTAGCCTCATTCATAGCCCTCTCAATACGAGTAGGAGGATGAGGCGCCCCCCTCCCAGGATCAATACAATTCCTACTAATCCACGCAACAATCTGCTTCCTCTTAGCCTCAACCATCTTCCTACGCTGCTCAACAGTAAGCTGCACCTCACCCTCTCTAATAATAACATCCGCAACCTTCAAACCATCATCAGTCCCAAAAGCCTTAACCAACACCTCCTCACCAGCCCTCTCCCCCTTCAAAGCATTCTTAAAAACAACCCAACCCTCAAGAACATCACGAATATCAACACTCTCATCACCCCTACGATAACGCCACGCCAAAACAGGATCCACAATAACCTCAAAATGCTCCCCATCCCTAACAACCCTAGCCAAAGCACGCTTACCCAAATCAACATGCTTTTCCCCACGAATAGTAGCCATAAACCATCACCAAACCTACAAACCCCCCCCAACCCAAAAACCTACAACAACCAACTATACCTCAAAAAAAACAAAACAAAAAACCAATACCCTACTCCTCCTCCTTCTCCTCTTCCTCACCACCAAGCCTCCCAATATACTCCGAAACCTCACCAAAAGACAACTTCTTAAAAACCATAACATCCGCAGGAATAACAGCAATCTCAACCTTCTCAGGATCCAAAGGACCCTCAATAGCCGTCTTAATAGACCTCAAAGCCATAACAGTAGCATCATCCAACGCCATCTCATTCTTATGATTACCCTCCAAAATCTCCGTAGCAACCTGAGAACCACCACCAATACTAACAGCACGATAACCCCAATAAGAACCACTAGGCTCACTAGCAAACAACTGAGAACCAGTCATATCAACACCAGCAATCAACAACGAAACACCAAAAGGACGCACACCGCCGTGTTGGGTGTATAACTGGAGGAGATCGCCTAATTTCCGTGTTAGAGTCTCCACTTGCATTGCTTCGTCGTAAGTAAGCCTGTATATCTGAGCTTGGATTCTTGCGTAGTTTATTAAGACTCTTGCGTCTGCGGTTAGGCCTGATATGGCTGCTCCGATGTGGGAGTCGATCATGAATATTTTTCTTACTGTTTCTGGTTCCATTAGTTTTGAGTGCAGTCTTTTTTCGACTGCGAGTACGCATCCCTCATTGCATTTGATTCCGCATGCGGTTGTGCCTCTTCTTACGGCTTCTATTGCGTATTCTACTTGGAAGAGGCGACCGTCTGGGCTAAAAACGCTTACTGCCCTGTCGTATCCTAATCCTTGGGGACTGAACATTTTTTCTTTCACCTTCCTTTAATAAAGAACAAAATCTCTTAATTATCTTTTTAATTTGAATATAATAAAATCAAGTTTTTTTCGTTTTTCTTTTCTTTTTCTTTTTTTTAAGATAACACGCATTATTTAAGTCCTTTTGTATTTTTATAAAAGTTTACGTGGAAAAACTTTTCGTTCTATATGAAGTTTTTTGTTTTAATTTTTTGTTAGTATAAAGAGGATGATTTTGAAGAAAAAAAGGTGATTAAAAGTTTTTAATAGGATAAATCCCTTCCAAGTTATTATACGAGGATTTGTTAAAATTATAGTAATAAAAAGCGAAACAGATTCGTTTAAATAAATACTGCACATTAGGTTGAGGGATACCTCATGCTTCCTCAAAAAATCAGGCTGACAATTGATAAATGTTGGTGGTGTGGCAAAAAGGTCAAAGAAGGAGAGAGAATAATCTGTCCAGATGGAGAAAGAGAAGATGGAGCTGACACGATACTCCACCCAACAAAACTCAAGATACCAAAAGAATGGATAACAACTGGTAAAATCAAAACAATTGATACGCGGGAATGGGAACAACTAAGTGAAGAAAAAGGATACCAACCAAGGAGATTATACGAAGTCGCAGCACTCTGCTTAGATTGCTATCAAAAATTTGGAGACTGTAAATATTGTCGTGAAAAATTTACACCTCTTATACTATATTGAAAGATTGCCAAACGGACAATATTTCAAACAGAAGGTCTGTCAAGCATGCAAAGAACGTTTTGAAAAATGGGAAGGAATGTTTTGAAAAGAACTTTTTGAAAATTTATAACTGTTCTCTAACGCTATAACTGTTCTCTAACACTATTCTATAACGCAATTATAAAGGGGGATGAGTAGTGAATGTCTCTGCTTTCTAACTCACATGTTACAACCAAGCATTTTTCACTTAAAAACAGGAAATTAGTGGTTTCATGAACCCTCTTACTCTTTCCTGTTTACTTTTCTCCAATAATCTTTCAGGTCTTCTATACCTAGACTCTTAAACAAAGCATCTAAGGCTCCTTTTTGGGAAGTGTGAATGGGGGGAGCGAACCAAGCTGGGGCTTTTTCTCTTTCTACTGAGTTATTTTTTTGTCCGTAATAGGCTATTCGTAAGACGCCCCACTTATCATCGAATTTTTTACTTACTCTAAATTTTCTTAGTCTGTATTCTTCTTTGCCGAAAATATATATGGGACCATAGATGAGATCCTTTTTGTCAGGGGTTCTTACCTTTTTTTCAAACTCTTCTGCACTGCTGCATTGTTTTGCTATTTTTTCTAGTCCTTCTAGTGTTTGTTTTTTCCATCCTTTGTTAAAGTCTAGTTGTTCTTCTAATCTTTTAAGGTTGGGATAGTCTTTTAAAACGTTTTCTGGAACTCTTCTTCTTTCTTCAAGGGCTTTTCTTATTTTTTCTCGGTGTTCTAATTTTACAGCTTCTTCTATTCCTTTTTTCAGGTGTCTTAGTTGCATTTCTCCCGTTCCCACTCTAATACTGTTGAAGTATATGATCTTGCACATCGCCCATTTTCCGCGTTGTAAGGTTTCTTTTTCTGTTAGTCTGTATATTGTTCCTCCTATTTTGTAGCTTGTTGGGAATTTTCTCCCTCTTACGATGATTACTTTTCTGTTATATGGGTCGTGATCGTATGGCTCTATGGGGATGATTTTTTCTATCGCTTCAAGGGGTATTTTCCAAGCCTTTTCTTTTACTTTTTTCCATTCTTTAATCTGTTTATCCAACTCTTCAGGAGACTTGCCAAGAATTCTTTTCAAATAGTTGTAGGGGTAGTTTTTCTTTCTTTCTTCTGCTTCTTTTGTTTCTTTTTTTAGCTTTAGATCGAGGTTTTCACTCGAATCAATTTTTTGAACACTCATAGTTTTCCCCTCCACAAATCTTTTCTTTCTATCTTGTGTTGGAGAACGGTTTAAAAACACCCCTATAAGGGAAAAACATAGAAAAGAGGAAAAAAAGGGGATTGTCATTCCCGTTTAAAGTTGAGTGTTATGTTTTCAATTTGAAAAAGAAAAAGGTAGAAATAGACACTTTTAAGTTAAGGATGAAGGATGGTGGGCTAGATTAGCCCTTTTTTTGTAGTTTGTTGCATGATTAAGGCACTGTTACTTCTTTTCTAGCTAAGCCTTCAACCATTAGTGGAATTATTTTACTGGCTCTAAGTATTTCCATGAAAAGTGGTTTTCCGCTTTTATCAAAATGGACTAAAACTAAATAAAGTTTTGATGGAACTTTTTGTTAAGGAAGTTTTTCCAATGAAAAACACATTAATCTCGGAAGATACGGACAAAATTAGTTTGGTTAAAGGAAAAAAAGGGCAAAGAGAGGTATCGTCGCCGTATTCTGGTGCTAAGCCTTCTGAGGTGGCGGATGTTTATTGGATTTATGCTTGGAGTAAAAAGGGCGAGTATCCAAAGCCGACGCCTCGTAGTGGGAAGTGGCTCGTGTTCGTGGATATAAAGAATGTGGATGAGGTTTGGGCTAAGATTAAGAAGGCTACGGAAGAGGGGAGGTTGGGGGGTTGTTCGAAGGTTTCGACGGCAAAGCCTAGTCCGCTTGCTGTTAGTCCGGATATGAAGGTTATTTGTGTTTATACTTATGATTGGACTGATGAGGAGGATGCGAGGAGGATAAGGGAGGAGCTTAGAAAACTTGGTATAGCTGATAAAATACCGTACAAGGCGGATGAAGATACGTTAAAAGGGAGGTATATGATAAAAGGTCATAAGAAAATCAGTAAATATTATGAATGATTTGATTATGGTTAAATCCTCCATCGTTTCATTTTTGGTACAAATCAGGCGAG
>JAEOSI010000241.1 GCA_016840425.1 Candidatus Wukongarchaeum yapensis | reverse complement strand
CTGACATACTCTCCACCCTAAAGGGTTGGAGGTTCTACGGTTGTTGTTTTAACTTTTACAACCGATGGCTGTGCCACCAGCCAGTTATCCCTATCCCGCCAGTAGGGCTTCGGGAATATCGGGTTAGCTATGTTCGCTACACCGTTCACATCCGCGTTCATTGTTACCCCCTGCGTTTTACAGATGTATAGTCCTCTGTGTTTTCTACCGTTTCTGTGTATTTTTCCGCATAGAGAACAGGTTTTAGACGTGTATTTCTCCTCCTTTTTCCCTATCTTTATTCCGTGATTTTCTGCTGTTACTCTAAGCCGTTCATAGGTGTATTTAAAAGACCAGAAGTTGTTTATCATCGCATTAGCTTTTCTCCCTTTCATTTTCTTTCTACTGTTCTCTCTTATGCGTGTTACATCTCCTATGACTATTTCTGAAACTTCTTTTTCCCAGCAGTTTTTGACAAATCTCGCTATTATCGTGTTTATCGAGTGTTTAAACCTTTTCTGCCTTTTCTTAAACAATCTTCTTAGTTGTCTTGATGTTTTCCTTTTCCCGTTTTTCTCCATGATGCTTTGGTGTTTTCCTATTTTTCCGTTCCAGTACCACCAATCGCTTAACAAGCTTCTCCCAGAATATATCTCTGGTCGTTTTTCTTTTTCTATCCAGCTTGTTATGATGTTTATGATCCCCAAGTCGGCGTATGCCTTCTTTTTCTTATCTCCTGTTGGTTGATGTAGGGGTTTTTCTATCTCTACTGGCATATAGGCATACCATCTCCTTGAGAGATCATCATAACGTATCTCTAACCTTCCCTGCTTTCCTTCCCACCTGTTCTGTCCTTTCCACCTAATTTTTAGCCCGAAGGGGAGTTTTAGATACTTCTCTTCAAGCTTATAACAATTACACCTTATAAGAATCATTAAAACTCTCTTCCCCGTTTTCCTGTCTTTCCAGTAGGTTGGAGGAGAAACTTTCCTTATGTGTTTTGGGAGTTTTCCCTCCTTTTTCAGCCTTAACAAAGCGAAAAAAGACTTCCAAGCCTCGTTGTTCTTCCTTGTTACCTGTTGGGCTGTAGCAGAACCTATAACCTTCTTATACTTGTGATAGAAAAAGTCGGTGTTCCAGTCGAAGTTTCCTGAGAAAAAGGACTGTCTTCTCTTATAGTTTACCTCGTTAAACATCCTTGCACAGTTGTCGGCTAACTCGAACAACCTTTGCTCTTGCTCTTTATTCGGGCTTAGTCTGAACGTGTTGGTTCTTCTTCTTCTCACTTAACAGCCTCTTTATCACGTCTGAATACGTGTCTCCTACCTTCATCATCGACTTTAACTTGTTCGCAACTTCTCTGCGGATGGAAATTTTGACCTTATCCTTTTTATCCATTTTTACCCCAAACACCAAACAGGATAAAAAATATATGAACATATCGCAATCCATCCCCGCCCTAAAGGGCTGGGGCCTTCTTGCTCACCTTCAGTAACTTAGTGGATTAATAAGAAATTAAACAAATTTTTTTTCAAGCGAGATTAGGCTTCTTTTTTTTAGTGCGAGACATTTTTGCATTATATCAAACCATGGCTTTCCAAGTTCTTCTGAGATTTCAGTAATGCTTCTTTTCCCATCCACTAAATCAAGAATCCTGTGCTCGTCCTTTGAAAGTTTTACCGAGCTATAATCATTAACTAAAACAGGGATAGTATGCTCCTTTTTTTCCACCAATACACGTGTTTCCCCACCCTTTTCTCTCTCCTCCACAAACTCTTCTACCAACCGATCAATTGAGTTTTCAAGAATTTTTAAACTATCACTCTCACCTTCCCATTGCAATGGCTTACCACCAAAATGAGATCCAATTAACCCGGTTATTCGCGAAATTAATCCTTGAACCATCTCTTGATAGTCTTTCGTTACCACAACAACGATCGTTATTTCAAGCTCATCAATCAAGCCAAAACCGAAAAAATACCCTTCAAGATCCATACCCTTGATTTTTGTTTTTCCAGGGATACCTTTATCTATTATCGTGTTTGCGAAAGATTGAATAGCTGAAAAAAACCCTGTTAAAATAATAGAATCAGCCGTAATTTCTTCAAAATGGCGGTGAAAAAGCTCTACACCATTTTGTTTAAAAACATAAAGGCCCACGAGCCCCATTTGAAAAAACCTCATCAATCCTTGAATTACAATTAACCTCTGTTTCTTGAAATATTTTTAGGGTAAAACTACCTGAAAAACCTTAAAAATTTTAGTACCCCGTTTTAAACCGATTTGAACCTCCTTTATTTGTAAACATTCCCAGTAATTTGCCAAAAACAAATAACGCCAAAACATATTATGTAAAGAAGATAAACAATTTAATTTTTTCATTTAGACAAATATTAGACTTTATATATGATATCTGCATCAAATCTTTTTTATTTTATGGATTATACCTTCCTTCCTAAAAACAAAGAACTATTTAACTTATTCAGCGAGAAGTCCCCTTCTGCGAGGGAGGAGGTAAATCGCGGTGTTTATAAAAGTTTTCAAGAAAAGAAGAGTAAGATGCAGCAGCTAAACCAGAAGATAAGATCAAGCTCAGGATACTCCTTTCAAAGGGGAAGAAGAAATCCTTTAGAGTTCAAAAAATCGAAAAACAGGAGACAAAAAGCGAATCTTCAACTGTTAGGGCAGGGACTGTCCGAATTTACGCCTGCGGAGACAGGGCCTCTACCGAGAGAGATCTCGGCAAGTTCAGTCGTTGAAACAGGAAGCTTCCTGTGATAGCTGGGAGTAGTTCACAAACTAAAACTGCTCAAAAAAAACTTAGTCTGGATCTTAAATTTCTTAGCTTTCTATCCTCTCTATTTTTCTATTTTTTGCTTTTTCACCGATCGGCTTCTGTTAAAAGCTCTTTTAACTCGTTTTTCTCTTTCTTTTTAGCCTCTTCAACCGTTAAGACACTAACGCTTTCCAAAGGCTCTATTTGATCGATGATCTTTTCATTTTCAACCATAAAAATTGCCCGACGATTCACAACCT
>JAEOSI010000054.1 GCA_016840425.1 Candidatus Wukongarchaeum yapensis | reverse complement strand
ATCGACAAGGAAGAAAAGATTATCCGGCATGACTGCGTTGACTGGGAAAGAAGAAAAGACAGGAAAAAGATCTGCAAACACTTGGTAAAACTGTTTCTCATCCTCCCTGAAAAAATGTCCCGATCAATATTGAAGGACATGTCAGAGAATAAAGATGAATGGACATTCGAATAAATGGACATTCGAATAAACAAAGAGCCTGTTTTCAGGTTTTACCTGCCTTTAGATAACACATGATTTGTATCTGTTTCTTTTCCTCTTTTACAAGGTTTGAGAGTCTGACACCTACACTCTTCTCACCTTTGATTCAAACTCATGCATGGTTTTTTCAAATAGTTCTTGCACGATTTTCTTGAAAAGTTCCAAGTTGTTGGAAGCGTTTTTTCGATTTTTTTTATTGATAGATACTAGATATTTTTTATAAATACAAAATTTGTAATTTAATGTTATTATTTGTTTTTATAATAAAACATGCGCAAATTCCTATCACAATTTTTAAAATAGTGGTCTTGTTTAGGTTTGAATAGTTTCACTTTGAAAGTATTGTGAATTTATTCTAAAAATAGATAATATCAAAGTGGAGAAAAAAGGCATGACATTAAGATTATTAAAAAAGTTGAAAGAGCTTATTAAGGAGACGGGGAGTCGATTAGATGGTTTCAGCTGTTACTCTTGCTATGATAGGGGAGCAGGCAGTAGAACCTTTCATCCAGGCTTTGAAAGAAAAAGATAGGTATGTTAGAAGGGAAGCGGCATTTGCTCTTGGTGAGATAGGGGATGTTAGGGCTGTAGAACCCCTTATTCAATCTCTGGAAGATGAAGATTTAGAGGTTCGATTTGAAGCAACAGATGCTCTTGAAAAGATAAGAGAACCGGCGGTTGATCTCCTCCTACGAGCTTTAAAAGTAGGAAATAAGGACGTTCGAAGGCTAGTAGCATGGATTCTTGGAGAGATAGGGGATTCAAGGGCAATAAAACCTCTAATTCAGGCTTTAAATGATGAAGATAGTGATGTTCAGTGGAGAGCAGCAGAGGCCCTTGTTAAGATAGGAGAGCCGGCAGTAGAACAGCTCATTAAGATTTTGAAGGATGAGAATGGCTATATTCAGTGGGGGGCAGCAGAAACTCTAGAAAAGATAGGAAAACCGGCGGTAGAAGCCCTCAGCCAGGCTCTGAAAGATGAAGAGGAAGGTGTTCGAAGAGACGCAGCATGGGCCCTTGACGCTATAGGGAATGCTAGGGCTGTTGAACCTCTCATCCAAGCTTTGAAGGATGAAAATCGTGATGTTCGAAGAGACGTAGCATGGGCTGAACTCTTGATGTCTGATATGCTTACATTACAAAAAAGGAAAGAAATATTCGATGAGATACACGCCGTTTTCATTCTTACTGAAGGTGGAATTTGCATATTTAACTACGCGACACAGCCGAAAAAGCTGCGCGCAGATGAACAAAAGTTGGAGATGTTAGGTAGCCTTCTTTCTGCTATAAATCTATTTGCTAGAGAAGTTGGCGGTGGAGAAGTAAACCATTTAAAACTAGAAGGAGCAAGCTTTTACTGTTTGAAGCAAAGATTTAAAACGGTAGCCTTACTTTTTGTTACGCTAGCTGAACCCGAACTTCTACCAGAAAAAGCTGAGCTTTTCTTAAAAGATATGGCTTCTTTATTCACGTTAAATTTTGGCCATATATTTGAAAAAGGGTGGGAAGGAAATGTTTCCACCTTTTCAAATTTTGATAATTTAATCTTTTTAAGATGGGGATGTATAGTTGAAATATTGAACAATTTTACTCAAATCTTGAAAGTAGAAAATAGGGACGTTCGAAGGTTAGCAGCATGGATTCTTGGAGAGATAGGGGATTCAAGGGCAATAAAACCTTTAATTCAGGCTTTAAATGATGAAGATAGTGATGTTCAGTGGAGAGCAGCAGAGGCCCTTGTTAAGATAGGAGAGCCGGCAGTAGAACAGCTCATTCAGGCTTTGAAGGATGAGAATAATTATATTCGATGGTGGGCAGCAGAAGCTCTAGAAAAGATAGGAGAGCCGGCGGTAGAAGCCCTCGGCCAGGCTCTGAAAGATGAAGAGGAAGATGAAGGTGTTCGAAGAGCCGTGGTATGGGCCCTTGGCGCTATAGGGGATGTTAGGGCCGCTGAACCTCTCATTCAAGCTTTGAAGGATGAAAATCGTGATGTTCGAAGGAGAGCAGCATGGGCCCTTCGAAAGATAGGAGATAGCAGTACTGTTGACCTCCTCCTCCAAGCTTTGAAGGATGAAAATAGGTATGCTAGAAGAGTAGCAGCGGAGGTTCTTGGAAAAATAGGTGGCAAAAGGGCGGTAGAACCTCTCGTAAAAGCGTTAAAAGATCGGGATTCCACAGTTCGAGATGGCGCGGTGTGGGCTCTTGGAAAAATAGGTGGCAAAAGGGCTTTAAAACCTCTTATTGAGGCTCTCAAGGATGAAGATTGCTATGTTCGATTTGGAGTAGTAAGAGTTCTTGAAAAATTAGGGTGGAAGCCTGCAAACGACCTAGAAAAAGCCTACTACCTATTAGCAAGGGGAGAATGGAGGAAAGTGGCAAAAGTAGGAGAAGCAGCAATAGAGACCCTCAAACAAGTTTTGAATGATGAAGAATACTGCTTTCGAGAAAGTGTAAAAGAAACTCTAGAAAAAATAAAATCGGGGGAAAAAGGAACAGAAAAACTGAATAACCCTCCCAAAATTCCTACGAAAAAGGATGGGCAGGGGTTAGTTTCTTTTGAGTTTCGTTAGCAGTAATATGAAAAAATGCTAGTTAATTAAACATTTATATTTGTCTCTTACTGATTGTCATTGTTTTTTCTTTTTTTGGCGCGGGGTTTTGATAGAAAGGTTTATATAGGTCTTTGTCCATATTTCCAACTATATAGTAATCTACATATAATGAGAACTACATAACCAAAACTTCAGGCAAGGTGCTTTTAAAATGTTCTGGTTAAGAAAAAAAGGAATTCAAACAAGCGCAGGAAAAATCACCCCAATACAAATACTAATACTTCTTAAACTAACAAAAGAACCAGCCCACGGCTACGACATACTAAAAGAGTTAGATAACGAATTCGCAGGACTATGGAAGCTAAAGTCCGGAACCCTTTATCCAGCCCTCCACAAGCTAAAAGAAAAGGGCTTGATCGCGGAAAAAGGCAAGATAGCACAGGAAGATGTCCCTGATAAACTTCTGTACGAAATAACAGAAAAAGGCGAAAAGGTTTTAGAAGAGGTCTTTCAAGAAGACCGTTTCATGGACGAATTTGAAGAAGAAATAGCTTTCCAATCTCATTATTGGGAACATTTAGGAAAAGAGATCGGAAAGTTCACCAAATACACCGTAAAATCTGCAATGCAAACCGCTATTGAAAGTTTAAGATCAGCCCTAAAAACAAGTTTCCCTGAACATCTTTACAAAAGACACGAAGAAGAAGAAAAAGAAGAAGAAAAAGACTACCTAGACTCGCTTAAAAAACGTAAAACATTATTAAAAAAGGAGATTGAGAAGCTAGAACGAAAGATTGACAAATTAAGCTTTAAAATAGACGAATCTAAATTAGTAAAAATTGAGGTAGAAGAAGAGGCAAGGGAAGAGGTAGAAGAAGCAGAAAAAGAGGTTGGAAATGATGGATGAATTTAGGCCTTATTGGTATGATAGATTTTTAGGTCCTTTTTTAGGTCCTTGGTTTAAAAAATGGCTGTTATTCGCCCGCGACGAAGACCTGCCTCAAATCCTTTCCCCAGAGGAAGAGATCAAACTGCTTGAATTTATAAAAATGGTGTTTGAAAACAGGCTTAGAAAAATAGAAGAAAAAATCAAAACCATTGAAGAAAAGAAAGGAGCGAAAGAAGAAAAAGAGAAAAATGAAGAAGATTGATGTAGGTAATTAACGCTTTTTGCGCTTCAAATTCTCTTCTTCCCCTTATTATAGAGATTAACCCTATATCTTAGAGAGAAAAAACAGATAATCTATGATAAAAAATAGACTTTTTTTAATTAATTTTCTTTTTTTTATTCTTATTTTTTTGACATAATAGTTTAAAGATAGGATTAAAAATGGGAGCATTTCTAAAGTTTTTTAAGGGGAATAGTGGTTGTGAAAATCAAAAAATACCTCCACTACCATACACCATCGAGTAACCTTGTCGTCTTTAAGTTCCATAAAAATTTCTCCCCTATCTTCACAATTACACCAGAAAAATTACCTTCAATTGCAAAAACACCATTCCCACCCGTTTATAGAGGAGGTGAAGTTAAGTGCCTAAGGTTAGGTACGTTTGTGATTTCTGCACTTCAGAAATTGAAGTCTGGGACTGGGAAAGTCAGCCCATGTGTTGTGGAAAACCCATGAAAAAAGTAGAATAGTTAAACCTGTTGTAAAACTTGTTTATGATTTTTTTATTTTTCTATGTACAGCGATGGTGTTTTGTGGGTTGTTTGGGAGTTAGTTACATAGTGATCATCTCCTCTCCTAGCCTACACTGCTTTGAGTTGCCATGTCTTGAGAAACGGTTAAACGGCAGCAAGCAAAAAGCGGAGGAGTTAAAAAATCTCAGTAGCGGATATTGGGTCCGAAAGGACTTGCTAAGCGTTTCTTTTTATTTTTTTTGTTCTCTTTTTTTTTACAGGTTGATTTTTTCCGTTTATTTTTCCTAGCTTTAAACTCTCTCATAAAAGGTGTCGAAACAGGGTTAATTCTTGAAAATCTCGGAGCGGTAAATTCACAGCCTGAGAAAACAAGAAACTTGAAAACTTAAAAACTTGAAAACGAAAACAGTTTTACAAGAGGTTTAACAAAAATTAACTAACTGTCGTCTAATCAAAATCTTTTATTTTCCCTTTTCTTTTTTTATTATTTATGATGTTGCTTTTTATTCGAAATCTTGCTTTTGGATTTTCATGCTTGTAAGGGCTACAAAAAACGCTGTTAATGATATGAGGGTTAATACTGACGTTAACGCGGTGTTAAAGGTCTCCATAGTCGCTATTTGGCCCGAGGATACAAAGCTTTTCCCTATGACTTCAAGATGGTAGGGTATCGTTGTTTGGGCTTGTGTGCTTCCTGAGAAAATCAGTGAGGTTAAAAGATTTCCTGCAAAGCCTATAATCAGAGCTACAAGGAGTGGACGTTTTAAAATAAGCCCTATAAACATGAATATGGAGCCATAAGCTGCGTTACACAAAAGGGCGATGAATATAAGTTTTGGCACAAGTCCTATTCCCGTGAAGGCATTAGATCCAGGGACCACCGACATCATCGTCATATGTAAAAGGGTTAAAGGTACTATGAAAAGACTTGTTGAAAAGATTAAATATGCTGGAAATTTTTGCAAAGGAATTTCATATCGATGAATAGGCCTAGTCAATATATAATAGATCGTTTTATCGTTTTTCTCAGTTCCAAGCAAAGAGGTTCCTAAGACTATGGTCACAAAAATAGCTAAAATTACCATATAAAGATAAATTGTTAGATCCATTATATCTCCCAAAGCCTGTTGTTTCGCCGCTTCCTCGCCAAGAAATTGAGCAGTCTCCCTATAATCCTCATCCGCGTACCTTCGAGTAATTATGAAAATAACAAAAAGAGGGAATAAAAGAAAAATCTCTAAAATCCACGATTTTCTATCTTTAGCATAAGATCTAAGGGTCATTTTGAAAATTTCTAGCCGATAACTTACCTCGTTCACCATTTTTAATCGGGAACCTGTTCCTGTTTCCATTCTCATTTTAACCCTTCCTTTCTCTTTTTTTACTATCCTATTACTACACTTCTTTCCTACATACTCGTTCTTTTAGTCCTCATTGTTAAATATTTAAAGACGGCTTCTAAACTCTCATCCGTTACCCCCATAAACTCTACTTCAAACCCTTTATTAGCCACTATTTGAGGGAAAACTGTGTAAAACTCCTCAGGATTCTTAGTTCTCACAATTAAGGAATCTTTATCCAAAAACACAACGCTTGATATGAAATCATATTCAAGGATCTCTTTCACAAACTCTTTAGGCTTATCAATCTTCACCTTTATCGTGTGAGGCCGCTCATCAATCAAACGCCTAATCGCCTCTATACTACCCTGTGCTAGGAGTTTTCCTTGAAAGAGTAGAACGATCTTTTTAGCCACAGCTTCTACTTCATGAAGCACGTGAGAACTCATTATCAAATCTTTTCCTTCCTTCTCCCAATCCCTTATCAGATCCGATATATACCTCCTTGATATGGGATCAAGACCCCCTAAAGGTTCATCTAAGATAAGGATTTGAGGGTCATGGACAATCGCCTGAGAAATCTTAATTTTCTGCCTCATCCCGTGACTGTACCCTTTTAATCTCCTGTTTTTTGCCTCATATAGATTAGCGATTTTTAAAGCTCTTTCCACACCTTTATCAAGATCTTCACTCCTCAAACCGCTAAGTCTTCCCATGGTTCGAACAAAATCTTCCCCCGTCATCCAATCGTAAAGATTTCCCATCTCAAAAACTACACCGATTTTTTTACGCAACTCCATATTATCCCAAGGATCTTCCCCAAAAACAGTCACCCTTCCAAGGTTTGGAGCAATAATCCCATTAATCATCTTAAGCGTGGTGGTTTTACCAGCCCCATTAGGGCCAAGAAATCCCGTAATGCCTCCTTTTAGATCACATGTTAGATTGTTTACTGCCACAACTTCGCCAAACCACTTTGAAACATTTTCAAGTCTCACTATAGTTCTCATTTTTACCATCATCCAACCTTATTCTTCTTCCAAAGATAAGAGCCTTAAAAGGGTAAGTACCGACATAAAACTAGTTATCCCAACAATCACTACAAGACTTTTCCACGCAGAAACCAAACCACCTACCCCCCCATTTTGCTGATCAGCCAACTGAAGAGTTGATTGGTCAATCCCTAAAAATTCTGCAAGTATATTTTCTAAGTTGAAAGTTAAAGATCCCAGTCGGTAAATCTCGTTATCTGAAGCTAACCAAAGAAGGTTTGCTATAAGGTCTGACAAGATGACTATGGTGAAAAGTCCAACAACAGCATACTTTGAATCAGTCACCACAGATGAAAGAAACAGAACAAGGGAACCAAAGAGCGCTATCAATAAAATGAAGTAAAGCCAAGCTGCTCCCAACAACCAAGACTTTTTAATAAAAACTAAAAGGCTAAGATCTGATTTTCCGATAAGCACGATATAAATAATGAGGGCAGGGACGATGGTGGGAATACTCATTAAAACAGCAAAACCTCCAACTTTCCCCGCGATATAATCTTCTCGCCTTAGAGGGCGGGAAAAATACATGGAAAACATCTTGTTATTTTTATCATTTGCAATCAAACCCCCACCAATCAAACCAGCCATAATCGGGAGCCAAATTGTTATACTTGTGGTAAAACTCACAAGATTATAAAACGCCCTATCAACACCTTCCTCACTAATCTCCGTTACAGGCACTAAAAATATGATTAAAACAGGAAGCCACGCTATAATTATGAGAATTTTAACCCAAATACTGCTCCAAGCATGCCTAACCTCATAATCAACCAAAGATAAAACCTTGTAAAACCTACCGTGTTTCTGTCCCTCCCACTCCTTATAACCTAAACTTTCAATACTCATAAGAAACATAACCTCCTTTCAAAGGCAACACTTTTCTCCTTCAGATGCTTGCTTTTTCTCTCTCTGCTTCTTCTTCGTAGGAAATAGTTGACAAAAAGAGGTCTTCCAATGAAGCAGTAGGCTTTCCAAAATATCTCAGTTGCATCTTCGCTTCTGCCATTATTTCCATAACCTTTTTCTTAATTGAGGGATTATTTCCCGCAAAAACTAAGATTGCATCATCCCTCAACTCAGCTGAAATTCCTTCCCTCTCAAACTTATCAATCAAAAGGTTTGAATCGCCTTTAACGCGAAGTATTATTGCCTCCTTTTTCCCTTCAACCAGCTCTTTTAAAGATCCCGTCCTAACAAGCTTTCCCCTATTCATGATCACTACCCTATCACACACCCTCTCAACATCTGCAAGAATATGACTACACATAACCAACGTCTTATCTTCACATTTTGCTATATCTTTAATAAGTTCAAGCATATCTATACGACCATCAGGATCCATTCCTGTTGTCGGTTCATCAAGGATCAACAGTTCAGGATCATGAACCAAAGCTTGGGCAAGCTTCACTCTTTGCTTCATACCCAAAGAAAAGGTCTCAATTTTCCTATATCGAGACTCCCCTAGCCCCACATAATAAAGAACCTCATGAGCTCTCCGAAGAGCATCTGCTACAGACATCCCATTCATACGACCAAGATGCATTACATATTTAACCGCATCGATGTCACCGATGAAACAGTCATGTTCAGGCATATAACCTACCCTATCCCGTATTTCTAGTCCCTTGGTTCGTATATCCATCCCTAAAACCTTCCCTTCGCCGAGAGAAGGATTAACCAAACCTAAAAGCAATTTAATCGTGGTGGATTTTCCTGCGCCGTTCGGACCCAGCAGACCAACAGTTCCCCCTTGCGGGATGCTAACAGTCAAATCTTTGACTGCTTCGACAAGGCCATAGTTTTTCGAAATTCTAAACGTTTCAATGACGGGGGCATTTTCAACCATTTTAACCAACTTCTAAAAATATGAGGGAGAGTTCTAAAATCTTAACCTTTGACTTATGGTTTTGTTTAAAGATAACCTCATTTGAAATTTCTAATACGTTTTAATTTTATCAAACGTGTTAATATATTCAAACGTATATAAACTTAACGGTAATCTACAGCTAAATTACGGTGCAAAACAGATATAATGTCATTAATATTAATCTTTCCTCCCTTAAATTTTTCTTCATTTGATCTTGGAGAATTTTCAACTCTTTGGGAATTATTTAAAGTCCGACAAATATAAATAGCTTAAAACAAAATTCAACTTTCTAGCAAAAAAGAAGAGCTGAGAATAGTCTAAACAACATCCTTTAAATATTTTGAAATCTTCACTTCTCTATTGTTTTACCTTGGTGGGTGGTCTTTTTGGCTGAAAGAAAGGGTTCTCGTAAAGTACGTAAAAAATTCGGCAAAATACGGGAACATTTTCCCTATGAAAGAGCCCTTTTAATAAGTGATGAGGTTCAAAAATCTATGGAAAAAGAGATACCCCGAATGCCCGTAGTTACCCCTACTTTTATCGCTGAAAAATATGGCATCCGGGTAAGTGTAGCTAAGAAAGTTTTGGAAGAGATGGTTTCAAAAGGAATCATTGAAAAACGGTTTAAATCCGGCCGTGTGGCAATATATGTACCTTTAGAGAAAGCTAAAAAAACAGAAGAAAAAGAGAAAACGACTTAATTTTTAAGACAAAGCGATTTAGAAAAGGTCGTTTCTTCTTCATTTTTTGTCTTTAAGGAATGCTTTGAGTGCTTGCCGTCTTCTAGCTTTATAAGTGCAATTCTCAGCTTTGATATACTCTTTTCCATCGATTAAGAATATTTTTTTACGTTTTTCCAATTTTTTTCCTTCTAGCCTCTTTGGTGCTGGTTTTATAAAATAGTCGCAGGCTACACATAAAAGAGGGTGTAATAGCAAATTCATTTTTAACTGCTGAGATTCATCAGTTGTTTTTTCGAAACGTATGTATGTGCATAAGTGTTTTCCCCCTATTTTCCGTTTAATCACGTTTCTTACAAAAAGTTTAGCATGTTTCATTTTAGTAGCAAAATCAAAACTTATTTTTTCCTTCATTCTCTTTGAGTTAAACTGTTTAGAAGAAGAAAAAACTCCCAAACGACAATTAACAACACCTTCATAGTCTTTAGGACCTATTAGACACTTACCCCCATATAAAAGACATTCATAAGCTGCCTTTTCTTTTTTCCTTTCCTTTGACCTTCTAATCCTTGCTTTATTACAGGTATGTTTTAACGCCATAGAGACCCCAGACTAATACTTTAAAAATCAAGGAACGAAAACAAAGTATGTTCTTAATAATAATAAATTGTGAAAATGATATTTGTATTTTTGGTGCCCCCAAAAGAGCACAAAAAATACATTTGGTCCCCTTAAAGGAAAGCAAAAACAGTTTTAAATTAGTGTTTTTTTATTTAGCTGTTTTTACTATCAAACCAACATGGCGCCATACTTCTGGTTTTTCAATAAAAGATACAAGTACTTGGTCAAGGATTTTTGAAGATTTTTTGCAAGCCTCAGCAAACTCTTTAGGCCAAATCCCTACCACCGGAAAAAGGTTTTCAGGTTCTTTTGTGAAAAGAATGCCACATCTGTGATCTTCTTCCTTTTCCGTACCTACTAATGCGTAAAATGGTTCTCCTATTCTTTCTACTTCATCAGGGTCTAAGCACGACTTTATATTACCTATAAAATGATATCGAATTTTGTCTTCCCGCATTATACTCGTTAACTTAGTTATATACTCTTTCTTAAGGAAAATTTCCTCGTTTAAAACAGTCTTAGTATCAGTAAAATCTAAAACATAATCATCCTCTGCACCCGTTTCTGGTCCCTCAAAAACTACTTTCCAAACATGAGACTTTTCCATCATTAAGATACTCCACCCGCACAAAATACTACCTTTCTAAAACTATTCAAATTTTTCCATTACTTTGAAGACTCTTTTTACCTTTCAAAAAGAAAAAAAATAAAGGATCAATTCTTCTAACTAGTTTTATCGACGGATTTTTGGATAAACGAGACAGTAAAGAACTTATTTTCTCCATTATTCCTATTATTCTCCTTCCTTTCTTTTTTCTTTCGCCGCTTCCGTTACTGACCTTATCCCGTATACTCCAAGTTGTGACGCACTAAACCCAGCTGTAGGAACTTCCGAAGGCACTAAGATTATCGTACTATTACCCTGCGTAGAAGCTTCAAACAAAAGATTCATCCAACGAAGAGCCAAAGCCGTAGGATGTTTATCATAAGTTTGCGAAGCCTCCGCCATCTTATGAGCTGCTTCAGCTTCTGCAATGGCTAAGGTTACTCTAGCCCTGCGTTCCCGTTCTGCCTCTGCCTGTCTCGCCATGGCATCAACCAAGCTGTGAGGCAAAATGACGTCCCTTATTTCAACAGAGGTAACTTTTATCCCCCAATGCTCCGTTTTGCCATCAACTATCTCTTGAACCTTGTGGGCTACTGCCTCCCTGTGGGTCAAAACCTCGTCTAATTCGCTTTGACCTATAACCTCACGAAGAGTTGTTTGAGCCGCCCACTGGGTTGCGTTAAGGTATTCTTCAACCTGAAGGATCGCCGCCTCTACATTGACCGCCTTAAAGAACAATACTGCATCCACGGTCAAACTTACGTTATCTTTTGACAATGTGCTTTCACTCTTAAAGCCATAGGTTTGAATACGGGTACTGA
>JAEOSI010000240.1 GCA_016840425.1 Candidatus Wukongarchaeum yapensis | reverse complement strand
CAGTTTTTTTAGTTTTTTCAGGATCTCTCCCGGAAATAACTACATCAAAACCCTTTTTTTTGAAATAACGGGCAAACCACAACCCCATCTGCCCATAACCACCAACAACAGTAACCTTCTTAAAAAACAAAAATAAGACCCCCAGTTTCCAAAAGATAAACGGTTAAAAAAATATATGTTTTCCCCTCCCCTCTCTCAGAGACCTTCATGACCGCCTAAAACCAAAAACTACATAAAAAAGGGTTTTTTAGGGATGATAATAATTTTTAAATAGATCTTAAAGTGTTTCGCTATTTCTTCTGGTGTTAATGATGGTCGCAGCCTCAAGTTTCCAGTTTTCTGACAAAATAAAAGATGAAGTGAGTGGGAAAATCGTTGGTCGTGAGAGAGAGTTAGAAATTATTTTAGCGGCATTAGATTCAGGAAGACATGTTTTATTGGAAGGACCGCCAGGTACTTCTAAAACCACGATTTTAAACCTTATTTGTGAATCCACAGGCCTGCCCTTCTACCTCTTAGAGGGCAACGTAGATCTAACTCCTGCGAAACTCCTCGGTTCTTTTGACCCTTCTTCAGTTATTGCTCACGGTTTTAAGCCTGAAATGTTCATTAAAGGTCCTCTAACAACCGCTTTTAAAGAGGGGGGAATCCTTTTTATTGACGAGTTTAACAGGATGGCTCCAGACGCTTCCAACGTGCTTATAAGGGCGATAGAGGAAGAAGAACTTATTATTCCCCGTTATGGTGGAGTTAAGATTCATCGAGCTTTTAGGCTTGTTTGCGGGCAAAACCCTTACGATGACACGGGAGTCACCAAGATAAGCCGTGCTTTGTATGACCGACTAATTCGCGTAAAGATGAACTACCAATCCATGGAAGAGGAAAGAAATATCGTTAAAATGCACGTGGAAAAGGATGTTGATCCTTGGTTAATCGAGGTAGGGATAAGATTAGGACGGGCTACAAGAGGACATCCTGAACTTAAACAGGGAGCAAGTGTTCGAGGATCAATAGATTTTGTGGAACTAGCTTCAATATTAGCGGAAAGAAGGGGAGGTTACGGATTGGACGTTTTAGTCGACGCTACTTTTGCCGCGATGAGCGGAAAAATTTGGGTTGACGAAGCAAGTGACAGGGATAGTGAAGAGGTTTTAGAGGAGGTTTTAGGCTCTGTTCTTCGCTCTATCGACCTCAATATCCCTAAGTGGTCACCTAAAGGAAAAAAAGGTCAGGGGAGGGATGGCGGGACGCTTGGGAAGAAGTGATGGAAGAGATCAGAAAAACTCGTAAAGATTTCGCTCTTGCCCAATTTATAGCAGAAAAGTTTGAAGAAGAAGGGGAAGAAGCATATTTCATTCAGAATGAAGCTTATGCTGATATTAACAGCAACCCCTTAGCTCGAGGGCTCTATGGGACACCAGGATTGGAGCTTATAGGAAAGGTTTATTGGTTCCTTGCACCAGATCTTCGAAAACAAGCTCGTTCATGGGCTGCTCGAACAATTATAAACCTTGTGAAATCGCAATTGGGAACAGCGCATAAACTCTACCATTTTCGTTCAGTAAAAACCAAAGACGAAATCTTCCTTGAAATTGACATTGATGGCACCATAGAAGCCCTTTTAGACGATCCTTTAAGCCCCTTTGAAGCCGTGAGAGTCTTTGAAAGAAATAGAGGCAAGTCTTCTATTGTTCTATTAATCGATAGCTCTTTTTCGATGAGCGGGAAGAAGCTTGTTATGGCTGCTATGGCAGGTTGCACTCTCGCCTATACACTAAACCCTGAAGAGTTTTGTGTAATAGCCTTTTCCACAAAACCGAAGCTTCTGAAAAGATTTCAAGAGCCATTACCGCCAGTAGTCGTAGTTAACCGTATCCTAGGATTAATTCCAAAAGGCTACACAGACATAGATAAAGCGCTAAGATCAGCCCTAAAAGAGTTAAGCAAAGAAAACAACAAAACTAAAAGGTGTATTTTAATGAGCGATTGTGACCCAACAACCGGAAAAAACCCCCTCGTAGTTGCCTCCCGATTCGATAATCTCCACATAGTTTTTAACCCAAAAGGAGGAAACGAATGGTTCGCAGAAACCCTAGCAAGAGAAGGAAAAGGTACCATGGTAAAAGTTTCTAAAATAAGCGATATACCAAAATCATTGACAAAAATACTGCACCCCAAAAAGAAAAAAACACAAAAAAACCAGCTATAAAAACAGATAAGGAAAAACAGCGAAAACGTGCTTAAAGATTAGTTTTTTAAAATTAAGAGTACGCGGGGGGCGGGATTTGAACTCGCGCGATCATACGATCACTGGCTTACAGTAACCCCCAACAAAACTTTTTAGAGGTTTTAGCAGGCCAGCGCCCTACCAGGCTAGGCTACCCCCGCAGCTCTAAAACGCCCCCAGAAGCCTCTAAAAGCCGTTTTAGAGACTTTGATCCTTTGAGGGAGCTTTCTTCAAATCGTAAACCTTTGAAGTTAGAAAATTCTTTAATGTTTATAAAGTCTACGACACCGCATAGCTGCTGTTTGCGGTTGGTGCTACGACTCTCACGTAGTTCTTCAGCGTTTTCGAGGACCGAAAGTGCTAAGTTGTCGAGGTAGGATCGAAATCCCGACAATAGTTCGTTTATATCCTCTAATTCCGTCTCTCCTTTTTTCATAAGTAGGAGAGCGCGAGCTGAAGCAACCAGCAAAAACCAGCGGAATCTCATTCAACGCCCCTAAAAAGAAACACCGAAAAAACACGTAAAAAACAACACAGCAAAAAATAAAAAACAGAACTCCACAGAGAAAAACAAAAAAAACACAACGGAAACCCATCCCAACAGCAAAAACAGATCAGAAAACAGCCTACCCCCGCTTAAAGTTAATATTTTAAACTATTCACTCTTACTCATTATTTATAAGTGCGATGCTGGCTCCCAAGGTTCGACCTTCTTTACTTTCACAGTTTCCTTTTGGCGGTTCTCCACCCCGTTGATCCACAAGCACCGGACGCCTAGACTTAGGCTGCTCCCTTCCGGGCCTAGCCTGTTTCG
>JAEOSI010000053.1 GCA_016840425.1 Candidatus Wukongarchaeum yapensis | reverse complement strand
AGTATTAATAGCGCCACAAGCAGACGCCCCAAACATCGTAGCAGTAGCATCAGAACAAGACGGCTACGTAGAACTCTACCAAAAAATTATCGGCCCCATATTCATGTCACAAAGCGTCGAAATACGCAGAGAACATTTAGGATATTAATAACCCCCCTATTTTAGGGGCACAAATCCTTTTTTTTAAAAAAAAACCAAATTTTTTATATAAGTAGAGAAAAACTGAACACGACATGAACAAAAACAAATTGAAAACGATTATCCCCTCCTCTTACGTCGCAATCTTTTTTGAACCGCTGCGCTTGTTAACTCTCGAATCGCGTCAGAAGCAACTCATTTAGTACTTTTCGAATCCATTTTTCGAATCTCTTTAGCAGTTTCAATTGCTTTCTTATTCAAATTGAGATTCCGTTTTCCAATCTGCCTTAAAGCCCAATTAACCGCCTTTTTAACAAAATTCCTATTATCAAAAGTCTCCCTCTTTATAATGGGAAAAAGCCTCTACAAACTGTTCATCATCCGCCTTCTTATCACTAACAGCCAAACGAGCCATCAAAACAAAACCCGCCCTTTTAACAAATTCTTCTTCATTTGAACTCCATTCAACAGCTTTCTGATACGCAAATTTAGTCTTCTGAAAAAGATTCGTGCAGCATTGGTCACAAACCTCCCAATAATCAAAATCTCTTACCCACTCTTCCATCTGCTCCTCAGTAACCATTCTAGAGTCATCAATCATACTTGCAAGTATCCTAGTCTCACGAATATTCGAAGCCCAAAGCTGTTGAGCAAGCCCATGATTCTTCCCTATTTCCTTAGCAATCTTCCTTAAGTTTGGAATAGACACACCATAAGCGTTCTCTGGCATAATTCCATACCTCGCCATGTTTCCAACCGCTTTAGGATTAGAAAAAGATTTTAGCTTTTCAATAATATCATCATATTCCAAATCCACTTTTACCGCCTTTATTCCAACCAAATAAAAATCTGCACCGATTTCTATGTCTAAGCACGTTCACAAAGCCAACCAGTAGCGTTTATTATACAGAAAGTTTAATATCTGAAGTTTTAATTTTAATCAAAAAATTCTTGAGCAGGATTTTGGAGGAATTGATGTGGTAATTAAGAATATCGAGTTAATTGGCGTTTCCCCTAATAATTTTCAAGAAGCTGTAAAAGAAGCTCTTGATGAAGCAGCTAAGACTATTAGAGGGATTGAGTGGATAGATATAACATCTTTCGGGGCAAAAGTGAAGCAAAACGAGATCGTTGAGTATCAAGCGAAGGTTAAAATCGCGTTCAGAATAGAGCGGTGATCTTTATCCTATGATTTTCTCAAAGTGATTCCATCTTAGGAAAAAGACCATACCACTTTTTTTCGTTCTATGCTACTCTTACCCCCTCTTTGTCTAGCATTTTAGATACTTGGGTTAGATTTTACAGACCCTGCATTATTTAGTGACACATATTACTAAGCACAAAAACCCCCAAAAACTTCAAAAACATCCCCTAAACATCCCCAGTCCCCCCTAACCCCAAAATACGTTTTACAAAAGTTTTATTGGAGCAAAAAACGAGTTCCACACATATTAAATTATATAAAATTGCGCGTGTTGTTATAATGTTGAAAATAGCTCAAGCAGAGAGGGCATTACAATGGGGATCGAGGACTTGAATGAAAGGATAAAGAAATGCAACAAATGCAGACTATCTGAGACCAGAATAAAAGCTCTTTGCGGGGAGGGAAATCTAAACGCTAAACTCATGCTCATTGCTCAAGCGCCCGGAGAGAATGAGGATAGAGAAGGAAAAATGTTCATCGGACCTTCAGGAAAAGTATTAGATGAACTATTAAGGACGACTAATATCGATAGAAAAAAGATTTACATGACAAACCTGATTAAATGCATGCTTCCGAAATATAGGAGGCCAAAGAGGGATGAAGTTGAAACATGCAGTAAGTACTTAGATAAGGAGATAGAATTAATAAATCCAGCAGTAATAGCCCCGCTGGGTTATTATGCGACTAAATATATCTTTGAAAAACATGATATTCAACTGCCTCCTAAACCAGAATTTCACAAGGTTTATGGTAAGATTTTTTTGGCTAGCGATAAAAAAATACTCCCTTTGCAGCATCCTGCCGCTGTTCTCTATAACAGTTCCATTAAAGAAAAAATGATAAAAAATTACCATAAGATGAAAGTACTTCTTATAGATTGCAAATGGTATCCTATATGCCCGATGAAAAGATTTTATGAAGAAGAAAAATTAAGTAAAGAATGGGTCGAACTATACTGTAAAGGAGATTGGGAAAACTGTATCCGTTATCAAATGGAAGAGAGGGGAGAACCACATCCAGATTGGATGCTTCCAGATGGAAGCATTGATGAAAGATTGCACAAATTATGTAAGGAGGTAATAAGATGAAAATTACCATTATTTATGATAACGAAGCATGGAAAGAAGGTCTTAAAGCTGACTGGGGTTTCTCCTGCCTTGTAGAGGCATATGATAGAAAAATACTCTTTGATACCGGTGCAAACGGCTCTATACTTCTCGAAAATATGAAAAAACTTAACATAAATCCTACCATGATTGAAGAGATTTTCATTTCCCATGCTCATTGGGATCACACAGGAGGACTTTCAGATTTTCTCAAGATAACCCCGGTCAAAGTTTATATTCCATTGTCATGCCCGAAACCGCATAGCGCAAGAGAAGCGATTAAAGTAAAAGAACCTCTTAAAATCCATGAAAATATTTTTTCAACCGGCGAACTCAAGAATATAGAACAATCTCTCGCAATCAAGACAGAAAAGGGACTGGTTGTGATCGTGGGATGCTCCCATCCCGAAGTTAAAAACATTCTGAAAGCGGCATCGCAGTTTGGAAAAGCCCGAGCGCTTATCGGGGGTTTGCATGGATTCAACGATTTCCATTTGCTCGAGGATTTGGATTTCATCTGTCCCGCTCATTGTACCCAGTTTAAGTCAACAATAAAGTCACTATATCCTGAGAAATATGTCGAAGGAGGAGCTGGTAAAGTGATAGAAATATGAAGCCAAAATTTCATACAACAGAGTATATATGGCTTCGACACTTTACAAATTCGCCCAAATACTGCTTTGCAAGACTTCAAATTTCAGCATTGGTTCTAGCGATGTTTGATCGATTAAGGTTTATGGTGTTCTGTTTGTTGCAGAAGAAGAAGAAACAGCAATCATCTGCATGCAAAACCGGTCAAATAGGACACTATTTTCCAATGCCTTAAAAACAAATCATCATTTTGTTTTGTTGAGCTAGTAATGTTTTATAACCTACAAAGCCTTCAGAAATTCCTCGATATTACTGCCAACAGGCAAACCTTTAACAGCCAACACCTTGAAATGAAAAATTCTCTCAATATCCTCACTAAAATAGTGAAAATCCATGTCATCACTTACAAAAACGACCGGTTTTTGCAGGTCTCTTTGTAGCTTAACTGCTTCAGCAAGAATAGTAATATCATTCTTTGAAGGTAATAGTCCTTTTCTTTCTTTCGAATTTTCTATATCATAGAGCCTTTTATCCCTATTCTTAAGAAGATTTTGATAAAAATCATCTACCTCTCTAAAAGGAGGATTAGAAACAGAAACCGTTTCTATATTGTTTAGCAATAAATCCAGACGCCTTTGACATTTTTGCACTGCAATACGGCGTAAAGAGAAATAGTTCTTTGGGAACACTTCCTTAACAGTTTTATTAACAGCAAGAGAAATTTTTCCACGAGCCTCCTTTATAACGGTTTCAGAAGTCGCCAACAAAATTTCTGGATTTTCCTTACAGCTCCCTATAAAGGAAGAAATCATATCAGTTCTTACACCATGAACCTTTCTCCCACCCGATTCGAAACGAATCGCATGTCTCAGACAAGCAGAAGTTTCTAGGAACACTATAACTCTTGCTTCTCGAATTCCTCCTGCAGCTTTTGAAGACAAAACCGAGTTTCCTCCTCGTCCTTAAAGAACACCGAAAAATCAAGGTCTTCCAACTTACTGAAAATTTTATATCTAGAAACATAATCTTCCAGAAAAAGGAAATATTCTTCAATCTCTAAGAAATCTTTGTTAAAAGCCTCTTCATTTAACAAACATTTTCCTTCCCCTTGAATTACAGGATAACATTCCTTATATAATGAAAATGTTAAACTCGTAAGATCCTCTATAGTCCTCAGAGAAACTGATTTGTTAACCTTATCTTTGACTTTTTGCAGAGCTTTAAAAACCATCTTGCAGTACTCCAAAAAAGCAAGTATATCACAAGCATAAGGACAATCACAAATATTAAGCCAAAGAGTATACGATGAATCCAGATCCGCTTTGACACTCTTGAAAATCTCGTCATATTTTATGTCCTTAATAACATATTTCTCGTAGACGTACGAGAGGATTTCATTCCTATCTTTCCCCGCCCATTTATCCAAAACTTTCAAGGCTTTCTTCCAATCTTCCAAGATTTCATCTTTTAAAGAGCGCAGTTTCTCTTCCCCTTTCTCCGCCAACTGAAAATCACGGAAGTAATACCCTTTTGCCGAGATTCCTCTTTCTACTTTGATCAAATTATCCATCTCAAGCAGGATTAAATCCATCTTCAAGGAAGGAGAATACGGCCCATAAGCATGTTTTCTAAAAGGATACCATTGCATCAGCTTTCCCTCCACAAGTGCTAAAAAAACGAGTTTCTGAACCTTAACCGTGCCCAAAAGGTCATAATCTTGTGCCAATTTTATGGCCAACAAAGGGAGCCAAACTCGATCATGAAGCTCAATACGCTGCTGGGAAGTACTAACATGCAACAGCTATAACCCCCTCATGTTCCAACCACACATAAAAACCCACCAAAATACCGAGAACAATCCCAGTGTATGAGAAACAACGTACCTCGCATATATATGTCTAATGCAATCTATTTATACCCCGCGCCAAAAACGGCTTTATTAGTTACATTTCTTTCCTGTTAAAAAAGTGATAAGAAGGTCTTAAATCATTAATCCCCCTTTCAATAGACAAAGAAAAACAATATTTTTAGGGGGTTCGAGCATTATCTTCTAAATTTCCCCCTAAACATATGTGTAAAACTTGAATAACCTCCCTTTTCACGATTATTTCTTGAATTTGTTTATGAGGATGTTTTTTCCTCTTTTATTCTGATCCCGCTCCGCTCCCACCTCTAGTTCCTCCCCCCATCAATCTTTTATAACGGTCCGTCTTATTATTTTCGCGGTGCACCTATTTCCTTTTCGCGGTTTTTTGTCATCATTTTTCTCCCTTTTCCGATATCCTTTCCATAAATAGGTACGCCCTACCCACAACAGAACTCTAAGACGTAAAATTCCTTAAACCGATATTAAAAGTGAAAAGTGTAAAAAAGTTTAAAAATTGTTTGTTTCAAAAACTTAAAATTAAAAGATGTTAATTCTGAATTTTCGCCTTTGAGGATGCTTCTAAACCCCTTTCAAAGGAATTACTTGTTTCTTTCCATTAGATCGCGTAAGAAATTGAAGATTTAAGATAGGGTATATAAATTATCCCCTGCCTATAACCCTTTTATAAACCATATAATATCATATCTAGTGACGTACCTGTTTCGCACAGAAGGGTGTGGATGGGGTGTCTACAAAGGTATAGTAATACCTGTAGACGGGCAACCGATAGTATTTTATTAAAAAACAGGTGCGTCCCCCGCCTTTTTATCCTCTCTCTAAAAGCTGGAAGAGAACTCCTTCTTTCCTCTATAACTACATAAAATGTAAATAATATCACAGCACGTACAACGATATTGTACTATTAAATAATAATATCCCATAACACAACCAAACACAACTAAAAAAAATAACATTACATAAAGGAGGGTCGGCGGACACGACGATACCCGATAACTCTTCGAAAAAAGAGAGAGGGATAAAATCCCTCATAAAAGCTTTAAAAGATGAAGATGCGGAAATCCGAAGGGAAGCCGCGTATAACTTGGGAGAGATGAAGGATAAAAGGGCAGTAGACCCTTTGATAGAAGCTTTAAAAGATGAAGATAGTAGTGTTAGAGAAGAAGCTGTGTGGGCTCTTGCTGAAATAGGCGATAAAAAAGCCTTAAACCCCCTGATAGAAGCTTTAAAAGATGGAGATGTGAACGTAAGAGGAACGGTAGTAGAAGTCCTTGACAAAATCGGCGGTGAAAAAGCAATAGAACCCCTCGAACAAGCCCTAAAAGATGAAGACAGCCTTGTCCGAATGGCTGTGGCATCAATCCTTGTAATCTTAAAATATAAAAACAAAACAGAACATCTAATAAAAGCCCTAAAACATGAAAGCGCAGAAATGAGAAAAGCAGCAGTATGGACCCTTGACAAAATAGGCGACAAAAGAGCGATAAAACCCCTAATCGAAGCTTTAAAAGACGAAGAAAAGCTTGTCCGAGAGGGAGCAGCACAAGCCTTGGAAAAACTAGGGTGGGCGCCTAAAACTGACACGGAAAAAGCCTACTACCTAACAGCAAAAAGAGGATAAAACTACTCCCTCCTTTTCCCCCTCCCTTTTTTTTTGTTTCAAAACATCAAATCAAAATTACGTATTGGTTTAATCCTACCTCCTTTCTCCTTTTTCTTCCCAATCTTTTCGAAGCATTATGAGTATAGGTTGTGAATTTTCTCACGAAAAACGTATAACGCTTCATCTTTATCACGAAACATGCTTTCTATAGGTTCCTCTTTTCTACTCTTTACTACCATTCGGTTTATTTGCACGATTTTCACCCCTTATAGCCTAAAGACTTTATCTCATAAAACTAGTATTTTCGTAAAGGGCGATTACCAAAACAAGAACTGCAATAAGAAATGTAAATATTTTCATCTTATCTGGATCTGATTTCAGATCAAAAGCATAGTTTCCAATACCGAAAAGACCGGTCATAAACAATACCACCTCAAACTATATTCCCGCCCAATTTTCTTTTTTAAAAAATCCCTCTGCTAAGATCTAAAAAGAAAAAGCTCTACAAAAAAAACATAAAAAAAGAGAGGTTATGTTTGTAACCAAGTTTAAACAGTCGCTATTTTTTGGTTATCAACTATCGAGCAATACGTCTATTGTTGTTTCCTGTTTGTTAAGAAATAAACGCCTAGTATCGTCACCCCGACCAAAGAAACAGTTAAGAGATTTGCTGTATTTGATTCTCCTTGACTATCAGATCCGTCGCCCGATCCTTTACTGGGCGGATCTGAACCGCCTGGTTGTAAAACTTTCACACTGCACAAAAACATGCTTGTTTTTGCTTCTTTATCATCCTCTGCAACCAATGTTATTGAATAATCCCCGTTTTCTGTAAACTTGTATGAACCCTTCCAGAGAGTATCGCTTATCTGTGCTAAATCCACCCTCGTACCACTAATTAGGAGATAAACCGCCGAAACAGCACCATCATCACTTATAGTAACTTCAAATTTCATCTCCTCAGTTTCATTAATCCCTACAAAGGTGTTCGGGTAATCCGTATACCAAACTTTGTCAATGCTCGGCGGATTGTTTATAGGGTCTTGCGAACCGTCACCTGCGGTTAAGCTTTCGATGTTTGAAACCCCTCGCTGACAATAGTCTGAAGCAAGGCTTAAAACCTGCATACTATAAGTCCCTTTTTCACGCAAAGAAAACGTGAAAGTAGCTTCACCGTAAGAATCCGTTATGCTGCTTGAAACCATAACACTGTCAGCATAAAGGTGTACGGTTGTCCCTGAAACAGGACCTGTGTTTACACCTACAACATATACCGTTGCAGTAACCTGAGCCCCAACATCCGCGCTACTCGGACAGGAAAGCGTAACCTGCACAGTATCCCAAGCTTCCACTACTTCCTCGATAAACGTGTGAACAACATAAGTGTCGTTTGCCTCTATGGCAACTACGTGTTCTCCCCTTGAAGTAAAGCTTAAACTTATCTGGTTTTGTGTTTCCCCTGCAAACCAACCAGTAACAGGCATTTGATTTGCTAAAACCCTGTATCTCTCACTGCACTGCACGGAAAAACTGACAACTTCACTAACAGTCACGTTTGCTGGTAGGTTAGTAAAGTCTCCTGTGGGTTTGATCCATACTTCGCAAGTCTTTGAATCAGTGTCGCCATAACTATTGTTTGCAAAAACGAGGATTAACCCTTTATGGTAGGGAACGTTCCATGTTGTGGAGCCTTGCCCGTTTTGATCTAAAGGAATGTTTGTGATCCAGTTAGCAGAACCTCCTGAACCTTGTTGCCAGTAAAGATTAATCATGTGGTTAGGAGTTCCCTCCACTTGAATATCTACATCTTCTTCTGCGTAAAGTGTTGTCTCCATTGTCAAGGTGATAGGCGTTCTCACGAAGAACTGTACCATGGGACTGCTTTGTGCTGGATAACAGTAGATAGAACCTTCTCCTTCAAACTTTACAAGAATTGTATGCCAACCTACAGGCATGCTGCTTGTTATGCTGTAGTTGTAATAAAACCAACCGTCAAACCCTGTAACAGCAGTACCTCTCAAACTACCCCCTTCATACAATGTGATAAGGGCATTTTCCACCCCTTCACCTACTTCATCTATTAGTTGTCCTTTTATCTCCACGTTTTGCCCGGTTATCGTTGATGTAGGATTAGTACTAACAGATCCTTGAGCAAAATTAGGAATAGACCAAAAAGTCACCACATCCGTAGTAGAGTTTGAAGGATCATAAATCACAGTACCCTCATACTCCCAGAAGAAAACCATTTCTCCAAGTTCGTGGCTCGGAAAAACATAGTATCCGTAAACCACCTTCCCCATCACTTGGAAGGTCTCAATAATAGTTCCGTTGGTGTATTTCAACAATAAGTTGCCTTCTGTAACGATTTCTCCATAGCAGTAAACGGTTGCATTTAAGTAGATCATCGTATCTCTTTGAGCTTCTCCAGGAACCTCTGTAACGATCAAGGTCTCGCCATTCACTATATAAGTTGAGTAATGGTTGTCTCCTTCTACGAAGGAATCTTCAGGATAAACGGTCAGGTTTAACGTGTGCTGTCCCACTTGTTGAGGATCGTATATAAACGTGAAAACACCGTCCTCATCCGTCTCATAAACCCCGACAAGCTGATCATCTAACAGATCATAAACTTCCACCGTAGCATTTTCCACATCAACCCCGATGTTTGAAGCAAGGAAAACCCTGATATCTGCCTCCACAACCCCTTGAGGATAATAAGGCTCCTGATGATAAGAAACAGAGACCTCTGTTTTATCCCATATCTCCACAAGGGTTGAATCGTTTATTCCCATGTATTCGTCTGAATCGTTGTAGATCTTAACCCACACTGTTGTCCCCCCTAACTCCATAACCCATTCAGGTGTCCAAAGATAAACGCTTACATTGTCTATTACGTCGCTTTGACCAATATAGTTTAGACCTATTGAATCTTCGTAGTAGTATTTAGCTAGCTTATTAGAAACATTCGCCCCTGTTAAAACGGTTGTTAGGTTTACCGAGGTTTCTTCCCTGTAAGCTTTTTCAGGGTTAGCTGCTAGGTTCGCTGTAAAACCTGTTCCAAGAACGTCTAGTATCTCCACATCGCTACTCGACTGATAGTCCTGGGGGTTCTCGGGTATAAAGGTCGCGTTAATATCGTGATACCCTAAAGGATAGCCTAAAGGTACTGTCCATTCAAGAGTAGCTTCACTATAAACGTCTAAAGGCACGGGTGAATCTGAAAGGTTTTGCCCCGTAGTCGTATCGTGGAACCATAAAACCCCCTCAATGGGCCAAGAAGACCCTCCTACCTTCTCTACGTGAGCTGTAAAAGTAACCGTTTCCAAAAAATAAGCTGTATTTTTATCCATTGTAAGCGTGGTAGTGGTGGGAGCTGTATAGGCAGAAACAAGCCCCATATTCAAAGCAAAAATCATGCTAATAAATAGACAGGAAAAAAACATCTTACTTTTGACTTTTTTCAACTTCCTCATGAAAATCTTCCCCATAAAAGAAAAATAATCAAAACCGCCATACCTTCAAAGTGATTTTCAAAGGATTATACTCCCAAATCCCTTTAAAAAAGAGGTACAGCCTTTGTTTGAAGAAGGTTCAAAAAAAGAAGAAAAGGAGAAGGGGGGAAGTGATGATTTCTTTACTGAAGGTGAGCAAGAAGGTCCCAGCCCTTTAGGCGGGGATGAGTTGCGATAGGTTTATATATTTTTTATCCTTTTTGGTGTTTGGGGTAAAAATGGATAAAAAGGATAAGGTTAAGATTTCCATCCACAGAGAAGTTGCAAACAAGCTAAAGTCGATGAAGAAGGTAGGAGACACGTATACAGACGTGATAAAGAGGCTGTTAAATGAAAAGAAGAAGAACCAACACGTTCAAACTAAGCCCGAATAAAGAGCAAGAGCAAAGGCTGTTCGAGTTAGCCGATAACTGTGCAAGGATGTTTAACGAGGTAAACTATAAGAGAAGACAGTCCTTTTTCTCAGGAAACTTTGACTGGAACACCGACGAGTCCTATCACAAATACAAGAAGGTTATAGGTTCTGCTACAGCCCAACAGGTAACAAGGAAGAACAACGAGGCTTGGAAGTCTTTCTTCGCTTTGTTAAGGCTGAAAAAGGAGGGAAAACTCCCAAAACACATACGCAAGGTTTCTCCTCCAGGCTACTGGAAAGACAGGAAAACGGAGAAGAGGGTTTTAATTATTTTTATAAGGTGTAATTGTTATAAGCTTTCCGAGAAGTATCTAAAACTCCCCTTCGGGCTAAAAGTTAGGTGGAAAGGAAAGAACAGGTGGGAAGGAAAAAAGCAAGGAAGGTTAGAGATACGTTACGATGACCTCTCAAGGAGATGGTATGCCTATATGCCGGTAGAGGTAGAAAAACCCCTACATCAACCAACAGCAGACAAAAAGGCATACGTCGACTTGGGGATCATAAACATCATAACCAGTTGGATAGAAGGAGAAAAACGACCGGAAATATATTCTGGGAGAAGCTTGTTAAGCGATTGGTGGTACTGGAACGGAAAAATAGGAGAACACCAAAGCATCATGGAGAAAAACGGGAAAAGGAAAACATCAAGACGACTAAGGAGATTGTTTAGGAAGAGGCAGAAAAGGTTCACACACTCGATAAACATGATAATAGCGAGGTTTGTCAAAAACTGCTGGGAAAAAGAAGTTTCAGAAATCGTCATAGGAGATATAACCCACATAAGAGAGAACAGTAGAAAGAAAATGAAAGGGAGAAAAGCTAATGCGATGATAAACAACTTCTGGTCTTTTAAATACATCTACGAAAGGCTTAGAGTAACAGCAGAAAATCACGGAATAAAGACGAGGAAAAAGGATGAAAAATACACGTCTAAAACCTGTTCTCT
>JAEOSI010000239.1 GCA_016840425.1 Candidatus Wukongarchaeum yapensis | reverse complement strand
CTTTTATAGGCGGCTTTCATGGGAGAACACTGGGATCTTTAAGTATGACAGGGTCAAAACCGGTCCAAAGGAAAAATTTCTTCCCGTTCCTCCAATATACAGTGCACGTGCCTTATGCTTATTGTTATCGGTGTATTTTTCAGTCGGAGTATCCGGATTGCGGTTTGGCATGTGCTGATTATATAGAGAAATGGTGTTTTCGCACTTTTCTTCCTCCGGAGAATGTTGCGGGTCTTGTAGTAGAGCCCATACAAGGGGAAAGCGGGTACATAGTGCCCCCCGATGGGTGGCTAAAAGAAGTAAAAAATCTTTGCCGAAAATATGGAATACCCTTTATAGTTGATGAGGTACAGTCAGGTTTTTGCAGAACTGGGAAAATGTTTTGCTGTGAACACTGGGACGTTGAACCTGACATAATCTGCCTCGCAAAATCCATAGCCAATGGTTTTCCATTAGGAGCTACCGTAGCAAAAGCTGATTTTGATTTTACGGAGAGCGGCGCCCATTCTAACACTTTTGGAGGGAACGTCTTGGCTTGCACCGCAGCTCTAGAAACAATAAAAATAATGCTTGAAGAAAAAGTCGCAGAACGGGCAGAAAAACTGGGAAAAAACGCTTTAAAAAGACTTTGTGAAATGGCTGAAGAACACACTCTTATAGGGGATGTTCGTGGAAAAGGCCTCATGATCGGCATAGAATTTGTAAAGGATAAAAAAACAAAAGAACCTGCTAGAGGAAAAAGAAACAAAGCGATCCAAACAGCTTTTAAAAAAGGCCTCATACTCCTGCCCGGAGGCTATAGTTCAATCCGCATAGCACCGCCCTTAACCATCGAAGAAGAACTACTTGAAAAAGGCTTAGAAATCCTTGATGAAACCTTAAAAACTTTAAAATAAGCGGATACATAGTCGACTTCTTTTCTATTTTATTCACCAAATTTTTGTTAAAAAGAGACTTTACTACCACCCATAATTTTTCCTTTTTTATATTCTTCTTTTTTTAAAAAATTTTAAAGTAATAGAACCCATAATGAAAGGGTCGGTAAGCTTTTACAAACGGTGTATTATCAAAAATAGAGAACCTATAGAACTCAAGAACTCTTGAACCCTCTTCCAACCCTTCTTTAAACTAATTCTTAAGTATGAGGAACGCCGTATTTTTTAAGAAGTATAAAAACCATATTTATAGTAATGATTTTTCAGAATAGGCTTTTTATGGGGCTTTAAAATGAAGAAGATGCTGAAAATAACACCCATTCTTGGACTGCTACTAGTAATATCAATGATAACAACAACTGCAATAATAAGTACAGCAACGCCCCCTGAAACTTGGAATCCTGGCGATGAAGAAGAACTAACAGGACACAGTTTTAACGAAGAATATTGGACAAACACATCAATAATCCCTGAAGATAATCCTAACCTCAACTTTACAATGAGCTATGTTAATTATAGTAATGTTCAAGCATTTCTTTTGTCTTTCAACAAGTGTAATGATTCAAGTTATGCGTTTACTTTCCCTTATCAGTTGTTTGGTATGCACTATACATCAAACTACGGTCATGAAGTTTTCATAGGAGCTCTTTTTGCTTTCATGTTTGCTTATAATGACACCGATGGTAACGGAGTTCCTAGCGAGGGAGAAGGTTTCGCTATCGTTCTACCTTTTGGTTTTGGTGAAATAGGTAGTGAAAACGAACCCATATCAGAACCTCTTCCAGTTGAAAAACTTAGCGAGGGACACTATAGGTTTGGTGTACGTTATCTAAACATGTGGGCTAAAATAATTAATGTAGATTCCATTCCTTTATTCGTGGCTACTCTTTATCTTCCTATCTTGACAGCAAAGTTTTCTGAACTCAATGTAACATATGATATACAGTTCGATGTAGATACTGGTGAAGTCATAACTCAAACATTCTATACTACAGGCCAGGTTGAGAAACTATTATGGTTAGGATTTATTGAACAAGATATATCCGATTATCCGCATTTGAGTTTAGGTGTAGCTCACTACTTAACAGTTTTCACTAGTACACATACCGATGAAGATGAACCTGAAACGCATAGTCTTGGCAGTGGAGTGGATGAGTTGGTCGAAGCTGGAATTACTGCTGGAGGACATCGAGCTTTTGCAGTAGCAACAAGGGGAACATATGACCTTATCAATGAGACTGACGACTCGATAGTTGCAACAAATCAAAATGCTTATAACATGTTGTTTACACCGCGTTTGGTCGACTATTATCTTATCTGGTGGCAACTAGGCTTCTCAGCTGACATTTTCTGCACGTTCGCTTATGCAATGAGTGATTACTTACAGGATAAATATGATGGTCCTAAGGATTTTGTTGAGGCGACCCTTGATGCAGGATCCCAAGCCCTTAGTGCAGCATCCCTTGATAATGAAGACTACCCCGAGTTCATAGGAGGAGCCCTTTGGTACGCGGTATGTTTTCCAGAGTTCAATGGATACAGAGTCGAACATGATCCTGTTTACACAGCTTATACTGATATGGCAGGTATTATAGAAGAAGATGAGGAACAAGCAGCTTTAGGCGGTATAATCGTTCTTGCTCTTATACTGTTGGTAGCGGTCATTTTAATTAGGAGGCGTAGGAGTTAAATAAATCCCTACGACCATTCTTTTTTTATTATTTTTTATTTTCTAGTTGATATGATTTTTATAATTTTTATTAAGGGACTAGTTTTTTAGTTTTAGTAGTGTAAAGTTTTAATATTAAAACATATTAGGGTTTTAAATACTAGAAATTTGTTAAGATATTAGTTTGATTTGTTGTTTTCGTTATGTATTAGCACTTTGATTAGAGAAATTAAGTGGGGCTTGAAACGCTTTGCCATCAGTAGAAGAAGAAGGAGAAGTAGAGGAAAAGGTAAGAGAGAAGCCGGAGAAGGTTGTTAAGGTAGTGGATCCTGAGAAGCGGAGATTGTTGAGTCTTAGGGAGAAGGTTAAGAAGAAGAGTCCTGTTTTTCGTCGGTGTGAGAGTTGGCGTTATAAACGTGTTAATACGGGATGGCGTAGACCTAAG